>UQPL01000032.1:0-14279 GCA_900542895.1 uncultured Collinsella sp.
ATCTACACCTAAGCCTTCGTCGGCAGCGTCAGATGTGTATAAGAGACAGATGGGATACCGTGCATCAGAAGGTCGCCGGCCCTGTCGCTTGTGTCGTCGCAAGCGTGACTGAGAAGGGCACTCCGGCCCTGCTCGCTGCCGGCTCCGATGACGCCGTCAAGGCCGGTTTCCACGCCGGTAACGTGATCAAGCAGATCGCGGGTCTGGTCGACGGTCGCGGTGGCGGTCGTCCCAACATGGCCCAGGCCGGTGGCAAGAATGCTGCCGGCATCGCCGATGCCCTCGCGGCCGCTAAGACCGCGCTCGGCGCCTAAGAATCTAAGAAGTCGCTGTGGTTGCGCTCGCGCTGGACATAGGGGAGACCAGGATTGGCATCGCCGTCTCGAGCCGTGATGGCAAGATGGCGATGCCTGTCAAGGTGCTTCCAGCTGCCGAGGTCACCGGTATGGCCAAGACGTTCCGCTACCTGGTTGAGGACTATGAGCCCGACATCCTGGTAAGCGGACGTCCCCTGACCATGGCCGGTGAGCCCGGCCCCCAGGCCGAGCGCGTTGCCGCTGTGGCGCAAAAGATTGCCGACGAGCTCGATCTTCCGCTGGAGTTTGAGGACGAGCGTCTGTCCTCGCAAGAGGCCAAGCGTATCCTGCGTGAGCAGGGACTCAACGAAAAGCAGATGAGGGGCAAGATCGACATGATTGCCGCCAGCCTGTTTTTGCAGACGTGGCTCGATCGTAAAAACGAGGAGGTTTCGCATGCCTAGCGCTTCCGATCCGCGCCAGCAGAATCGTACACGGCAGCCGGCGTCGCGCCCTGCCCAGCCTGGCCAGCGTCCGGCACAGCCGACGCAGCGCGCAGCTCAGCCTGCCGCGCGCCCGGTGCAGTCCTTCTCTCATTCGGCCCAACCTGTTCAACGGACGGGTCAGCAGCCTTCTGCTCGTTCGGTTCAGCATTCGGCTTCTCACGCGGCTCAGCAGCCCACTGCTCGTACGGCCCAGCCTGCAGGCGGTACCCGCTTTAAGCAGCAGGCACCTACCCAGCGAACTCAGCCCCCCCAATCGCATTCGCATCACGCTCGTGGTTCGCATGGCGTTGCTCCGGCGACCCGCTCGAGCTACAACACGCATGCTCGTCGCGGTGCTCAAAAGAAAAGCTCCCCGGTGCCTATGATTATCGGTGGCGTTGTTGCCGTGCTTGCGCTTGTCGCGATCGTTTTTTTTGTCGTGCCAGCCTTCAAGGGCTTCTTTGGCGGTGAGGGTGCGAAGGTCACGGCTGGTCAGCAGGTTACGGTGACCATTCCTGATGGTGCTTCGGGCGATGCGATCGCCTCGATTCTCTCCGAGAATCATATCGTCGAAAATCCCAAGGATTACTATGCGGCGGTGAAAAAGCTCAACGCCGATATGTCGCTCAAGCCTGGCACCTATTCGTTTACCACGCTCATGGATGCGACCAAGGTTGTTCAGCAGCTCATAGAAGGCCCCAACGCGGGCTCCAATGCGCTGACTATCCCTGAGGGCCTGACGGTCGATCAAGTCGCCGACCGTGTGGCCCAGGCCTACGACAGCATCTCTAAGGAAGACTTCCTCAACCAGGCCAAGGCCTCCAACTACGTGGACGACTATAGCTTCCTTAAGGGCGCCGCTAACGACTCGCTCGAGGGTTTCTTGTTCCCCAAGACCTATTCGTTGGGTGATTCGCCGACGGCCGATGGCGTGATTCGCGCTATGCTCGATCAGTTTAAGACCGAGTACAAGTCGCTTGACTTTGCGAACTGCGAAGCCAAGATTAAGGAGCGCTATGGCGTGGAGATGTCCGACTACGACATCGTCAACTTGGCCTCTATCGTTGAGCGCGAGGGCCTCAACGCCGACCAGCGCGCGCACGTGGCCTCGGTCTTCTACAACCGCCTTGCCGGCAAGCTCGACGGTCTGCGCTATCTCAACAGCGATGCGACCATGATGTATGTCACCGGTGGCGAGGTTACCGCCGACGACCTGCAGAGCGATAGTCCGTATAACACCTATAAGCACGAGGGCCTTCCGCCCACGCCCATCTGCTCTCCGTCGCTCGAGGCACTCAAGGCCACGCTTGAGCCGACCGACTCCGATGACCTGTATTTCTACATTACGCAGGACGAGGAGTACTTCTCGCAAACCTACGAAGAGCATCAACAGTCTTGGAATTAGCATGAGGATTTTTAGCCCCAAACGTTACGTTGCCTCGGTCGATCGCATCGACCTTGATACCCTTTGGGCCGACGGCAAACGCGCCATTCTGCTCGATCGCGATAACACCCTGGTGCCGCGCGACACCGAGCAGGTTCCCGCCGCGGTTTCCGCTTGGCTCGATACCGCCCGCGCCAAAGGCTTTAAGCTGTGCATGGTGTCCAACAACTGGCATCGCGACCAGGTCATGAGCTCTGCACGCGAGCTGGGACTCGAGGCCATCAGCCACGCCATGAAGCCGGCGCCGTTTGCCCTCAAGGCGGGTCTTAAGCGCCTCGGCGCCACGGTCGACGAGGCGGTGCTGATCGGTGATCAGCTCTACACTGACGTGTGGAGCGGTAATTTCGCCGGCGTCGATACCATCCTGGTAAAGCCGCAGGCGACGCAGGACCTGTGGTATACGCAGATCTTCCGTATCTTTGAGCGCCGGGCCCTGCGCGACCTTCCCTGCGAGGAATAGGTCTCGCTATGTCCCAGCACACCAAACACGGCTGCGACCATATCTTCTTTATCGGCTTTTTGGGCGCGGGCAAGTCGACGCTCGCGCGCAACGTCGGCACCATGTTCAAGCGGCGTTTTATCGATACCGACCGCCTGGTCGTGCGCCGTTGCGGCAAGTCGGTAACCGAGATTTTTGAGACCGAGGGCGAGGATCGTTTTCGCGAGCTCGAGACCTCGGCGCTCCGTTCGCTCCAAAGCGAGCGCAGCCTGTTGGTTTCGTGCGGGGGCGGTATCGTCGAGACGCCGGTGAATATTGAGTTGATGCACGAAATGGGTACGTGTGTGTACCTCGAGGGCGACTTCGAGGATTCGATTCGCCAGATTCGTCGGTCCGACACGCGCCCCGATTTCCGCTCGCCTGAGCATGCCGCGCGCCTGTTTGAGCATCGCCGTCCGCTGTATCGCCAGGCTGCCGACCTTACCCTTGATATTCGCAACAAGTCCTTCGAGGACGTTTCCTACCTTTGTGCCGAGATGCTTTTGGAGCGTGGACTGCTATGATTCGCCGTCAACTGATCAATTTCCAAAACCGCAGCGTCGATGTCCGTGTCGGATTGGGTGCGTTCGATGAGCTGTCGCGTATGTTTGCCTCGGCCGTGGGCAAGCCTAAGCGCGCGATGGTCGTTTGGAACACCGCCACATCCGAGCGTTTTGGTGAAGTCGTCGAGCATGCGCTGGTCGACGCCGGTTTTGCCGTGTCGCCGCTAGTCCTCGAGGTTTCGCCTGCTGGTGCCACGCTGGCCGATGCTGATGCTATCTTTGGCGCCCTGTCTGCCAACGGCGTTACCTGCGACGATCTGGTTGTCGCCGTTGGCGATGCCGCAACCTGCTCGGTTGTTAGCTGGTGCGCCAACCAGTGGTGTGGCCGAACCGAGTGCGCGCTGCTGCCGACGACCTTCGACGCCATGCTCACGGTCGCGACGACCATGAAGCCGCTTGTCGCCTCGTCGGCCAATGCGCTTCCCGCTATCGCGTTCCGTCCCGAACCGGGTTTGGTCGTGTGTGACCTCGATCTTGTTCGCGAGGCGGACCCCGAGGACCTCAAGTTCGGCTATGCGGTACTTGTTGGCACCATGCTTTCGAGCAGCAAGTCCCGCTGGAATCAGTTTATTGAGACCGTCCCCGAGATTCTCGCGGGCGAGGAGGTCGCGCTCGTCAATGCCGTTCAATGGTCTCAGACTGCTCGCAAGGACGTACTGATGGCCACGAACCCGAGCGCCCGCCATGCGCTCGATTTTGGCAAGACGGGGGAGCGTACCTTGCGCGCTTGCTTGGGCGATGCCGCTTCGCAGGTCCCTGCCTACCAGCTGTTGTCCGAGGGCATGCGCTTTGAGGCGCGCCTAGCACATGATGCCTGCGACTTCGATATCGATTACGTCTTTGAGGTCGATGACTGTCTGGAGGACTTTGGTATCGAGGAACTTGCCTTCGATCTGGAGCCTGCCGCATATATCGAGGAGTTCCGCAGACAGCAGTTCGCGCGCTCAAACCGCAGCATGCTGCCGCTGCCCGCGGCACTCGGCGCCATTCGCCTAACGAGCGTTGAGGACGAGGTTCTTGAGCGCCATGCTCACGCCTACTTGGCTTCACGCAAAGAACTTCTCTAAGATTTATTGACATCCATCGTCTTTCGTATCATGTTGAGGGGCGGGTTTCCAATCGGTTGCGGATCGCATGCGATTCCGTCGTTCGGTTGAGACCCGTCCCGTCTATATAGAGACAACAAGAAAGGAATCTGCATGTCTGAGTTTGCTGCCGGTCCTGCCGGTCGTATCGAGCGTGTCCGTGCCCTGATGGCCGAGCGTGGCTACGACGCCATCGTGGTGCGCGACGAGGCCAACCTTCGTTGGCTTACGGGCGTTAAGGGCGTCTTCGACTACACCTTCGAGTTCCCGCACGCTGCGTTTATTACGGCCGACCAGTGCCTGTTCCACACCGACTCGCGCTACCTCAACAGCTTTGAGGAGAACACGCCCGCCGGCAGCCCCTGGGTCTACGACATGGACGAGGGTACCATCCCCGGCTGGGTCGCCGGCAAGATTGCGGCTAACAAGTGCCGTGTCTGCGCTGTCGAGGACGATATGCAGATTAACTTCTACCAGGGTATTCAGCGCGGCCTGGAGGACCGTTCCGTCGCCTGCATGCTGCCACTGATGCACGACGACATCCGCAAGATGCGCGCCATCAAGGATGCCGAGGAGATCGAGCTCATGCGCCATGCACAGTCGATCACCGACGCCGCCTTCCAGCACATGCTCGGCTTTATTAAGCCCGGTATGACCGAGAAGCAGGTTCGCAACGAGCTCGAGAACTTTATGTTCGCCAACGGCGCTGACAGCCTTGCCTTCGGCTCCATCGTGGCGAGCGGACCCAACACCGCCAACCCGCATGCCGTGCCGAGCGACCGCGTGATCGAGAAGGGCGACTTTGTCCTCATGGATTACGGCGCGGGCTACTGCGATTATCGTTCCGATATGACGCGCACCGTCGTGATGGGCGAGCCCACGCAGGAGCAGCTCGACCTGTATGCGCTCGTGCGCCGTACGCACGAGGAGTGCGTCGCCGCCATCCATCCGGGCGTCGAGGGCAACGACATTTTCAAGCTTTCCAAGAAGATCATCGGCGATGCCGGCTATGGCGATTACTACAACCATGGTCTGGGCCACGGCGTGGGCATCGACATCCACGAGCTGCCCAACTTCAACCGCAGCAAGAACACCATCGAGATCGGCTCGGTTGTCACCATGGAGCCCGGCGTCTACCTGCCCGGCGTGGGCGGCGTGCGCCTGGAGGACTACGGCGTGGTCACCGAGAACGGCTACGAGCCCTTCACCAAGACCCCGCACGACCTGCACGTTATCGACTGCTAGTCTACTTCGGTAGATAGTTTGGGGCGGGGCGTCCGGATCGATTCGGACGCCCCGCGTTCTCTTTTTATGCGCTCGCCGCAGGCGCCGTCTGCAAGTGTATAATTTCTGTCGTATGTAATTTGGACGCTTGTGCGTTCTGCCCATAACAAGAAAGGTCGCTATGCCTACCATTTCTACCGCCGACTTCAAGAACGGCCTCGGTCTCCGCATCAAGGACAAGGTCTACACCATCGTCGAGTTCCAGCATGTCAAGCCGGGCAAGGGCGGCGCGTTTGTGCGCTACAAGACCCGCGACATCAAGAGCGGCCGCGTCGTCGAGAACACCTGCAACGCCGGCACCAAGTTCGAGAGCGTCATGCTCACCACCCGCGAGTTCCAGTACCTCTACAACGATGGCGCCGACTACATCTTCATGGACAACGAGTCCTATGAGCAGGTTCCCGTTCCCGAGGACATGGTGGGCGAGAACTCCAAGTGGCTGCGCGAGAACGACATCTGCCAGCTGCTCTTCGCTGACGATGAGCTCATGGGCGTGACCCCGCCGATGTTCATTGAGACCACCATCGTCCAGACCGACCCGGGCTTTAAGGGCGACACCGTCCAGGGTTCCACCAAGCCGGCCACGATCGACACCGGCGCTGTCATCCAGGTCCCCATGTACCTCAACGAGGGCGAGGTCATTAAGGTTGACACCCGCGACGGCAAGTTCGTCTCCCGCGTCTAGCAACCAACTCTTCTAGGAGGACTCATGCCCCAGGAAATCAAGATTGACGGCATCGGCATTTCGCCCGATGTTCTGACCGCCATCGTCTCGCGCGCCGTGTCCGATGTCGAGGGCATCGCCTCCGTTGGCGTCAAGGACCTTGCCACCAACCTTGTCTCCATGATGCTCTCGTCCAAGGCCCCGGCTTCCGAGCCGGCGGTCGAGGCCGAGGTCGTCGGCGACAAGCTCGCACTCACCGTGCGCGTCGTGGTGTTCTTTGGCTATCCGTTCAAGAAACTCGCCGAGGCCGTTCGCGCCGCCGTGGTCGCCGCCATCGATGCCCAGGTGGGCGTTGAGGTTGAGCGTGTTGACGTTTGCATCGACGGCCTCGTTTTCCCCAAGGAGTAACCTTTGAGCCTTAAGGTTTATCGCGGGCGTACGCTTGCCCGCAGTCAGGCGCTGCAGCTGCTGTTCCAGGCCGAGGCCACGGACAGCCCGCTCGAGCGCGTCCTCGAGGGTGATTTCCTGATCTCGAAGGGTCCCCTCGACCCCTATGCGCTGGAGCTGTGCCGCGGTGCCTACGAGCATATCGACCGCATCGACTGCGCTCTGCGCTCCGTTGCCAAGAACTGGGATCTTATGCGCATGCCCGGTGCCGACCGCAATCTGCTGCGTATCGCCGTTTACGAGATGCGTTTCCTCACCGACGAGGAAGTCTCGGACGCCATCGTGATCAACGAGGCTGTCGAGCTTGCCAAGGCCTATGGCACCGACCAGTCCGCGTCGTTTGTCAACGGCGTGCTGGGCAAGATCGCTCGCAGCGAGGAGCTGCCGGGCGAGGACCTGTATCAGGAGCTGCTGGCCGAAGATCGTGCTCGCGAGGAGGCACAGGCTGCCGAGGCTGCCGCCAAGGTTGCCGCCGCTCAGGCTGCGGCCGGCGTTCTCGACGAGGATGCCGAGGTCACCGAGTCCGAGACCGGTACCGTCGAGGAGTAGCCATGCCAGAGGGTTCCGTCCGCAACTTCGACGAGATTTCGGACCGCTTGGACCAGATCATCGCGACCGTTCGCTCCAAGGATACGTCCCTGGAGCGGTCGCTCGATCTGTTTGACGAGGCGATTGAGCTGGGCTCCCGTGCGGTCGACATGGTCGATAAGTTTGAGCTGACGCCTCGCGAGGCGGATAAGCTCGAGCAGGAATACGATGAGGATGCGGCAAATGAATCCAAGGATAGCCAGGCCGCGTCTCCGGATACGAATGGTTGATGGCATTCATGAAACGTGTGCGTCTTGATGACGAACTGATTTCACAGGGCATCTGCGCCGATCGCGCGGATGCCCTTCGCACTCTTATGGCCGGCTTGGTCTCGAGTGGCGGTGAGCGTTTGACCTCGCCGGGCCTTAAGGTGACGCCCGGCTTGCCGTTGCACGTGAAGGGTCGCATTCCCTACGTGGGGCGCGGCGGGCTCAAGCTCGAGGGCGCACTCGATTCGTTTGGGATTGATCCGTCGGACCTTGCTTGCCTTGACGTAGGCTGCTCCACGGGTGGCTTTACCGATTGCCTGCTCAAGCGCGGTGCCGCCACGGTCGTATCGGTCGATGTGGGTCGCGCCCAGTTTGATTGGTCCTTGCGCCAAGACGATCGCGTGACGCTCCATGAACGCACCAACGTGACGCAGCTGCCCGAGCTTGGCTACGGCGGCGCCATCGACCTGGCTGTCTGCGATGTTTCGTTTACGAGTATCGCGAATATCATTGACGCCGTGCTGGCGTGCCTGAAGCCTTCGGGTTCGTTTTGCACGCTCGTAAAGCCCCAGTTTGAGGCGCCAGCTGCGCTGGTGGGCGAGGGCGGCATCGTGACTGACCCCGCCGTCCGCCGCGATACGCTCGTGGCGGCGGTTGAACTCTTTGCTGCCAAGGGCCTGTTCCCGGTCGATGTGTGCGTGTCACCCATTCATGGTGCCAAGGGCAACGTTGAGTTTTTCCTGTACGGCACAAGGTTAGTCCCCGGCGACCGTTCGCAAGACGAGCTGCAATCCCAGGTATCGGTTTTGAGCGAGAAAGCTGCAACGCTATGAAGGTCTTTCTGGTTCCCAATTACTACAAGCAAGAGGCGGTCGAGAGCGGCCTGATGCTCGAGCTTTGGCTTTCGCGCCAGGGCTACGAGGTCGCATGGGCTGCCGACCAGCGCTCCAAGATCCAGAGCACGCCCGATGTTGACGATGCCGACCTGGTCATTACGCTCGGCGGCGACGGCACACTGCTTCGTGCAGCACGTATCCTCAACTACCGCGAGATTCCCATTTTGGGTCTTTCCTATGGTCACCTTGGCTTTTTAACTGCTGCGAGTCCCGAGGAGCGCGACATTCTGCAGGTCGTGAGCGACGCCCTGTCCGGCGAGCTGCACGTGAGCCGTCGCGCTACCATCGCCGCGGATATCGTGTCCGTGCGCGAAGACGGTACGAAGGATGTCGTGCGCACATTCGCCCTCAACGACATGGCGCTTACGCGCGGCCCCCTGTCCGATATGGTCGAGTTCGACATCACGGTGTCGGGTCACCATATCGATCGACTGCGTGGCGACGGCGTGGTCGTGTCCACAGCGACTGGTTCTACGGGGTACGCGCTCAGTGCCGGTGGCCCCATCGTGAGCCCCGACTATACGGGCATGGTCTGCGTACCCATTGCGCCGCACACCATTCAGGCTCGTGCCTTTTTGACCTCGCCGAGTGATGTCGTCGAAATCTTTATGTCTGATGACCGTCCGAGCGTTCCGGCGATCGCTATCGATGGACAGTTTATTACCTGCGATGGCACCGTTGAGAGCGTGGCTGTGCGCCGCGGGCCCGGAGATGTGCTGCTCCTCGATTACGGTCCCGAGAGCTTCTATAACTCGGTGAGCCGCGTATTCTACGGAGTCCGTCATGATCGATGAGCTGCAGGTTTCTAACATTGCACTCATTCGCGAGGCGACGCTGGTGCCGAGTGCCGGCCTGACTGTCCTGACCGGTGAGACCGGCGCCGGCAAGACCGCGCTGCTCTCGGCTCTTAAGCTTATTTTGGGCGAGCGCGCGGATTCTTCGACGGTGCGCGAGGGCGAGGCGCACGCGAGCGTAGAGGCGCGACTCTTCGACGGGCCGCACGACACGGAAGGCTTCACGGTCCGGCGCAGCCTTTCTGCCGAGGGCCGAAGTCGCGTGAAGATTGACGGCCGCATCGCCAGCGTGCGCGAGCTTTCGGAGCGCGTTGGCGTGATGATGGATTTGTGCGGCCAGCACGAGCACCAACGCTTGCTCGATCCGGCGCATCACGTTGCGATGGTCGATGCGTGGGCGGGGCGCTCTGCGCTCGAGGCGCTGGATGCGTACCGCGCCTGCTTTAAGGCATCGCGCGCTGCCGCCAAGGAGGTTCGACGTGTCGAAGAGGCCTCGCGTGCGCAGGGGAGCCGCGTCGAGGAGGCGCGCTTTGCCCTTGAGCGCATCGCTGAGGTCGACCCCAAGCCGGGTGAGTATGAGGAACTCGAGGAACTGCTGCCGCGCTCCGAACATGCTGAGGTACTTGTTGCCACGGCTAACGATGCCCATGCATCGCTTGCCTCTGAAGGGGGAGCGCTCGATGCCGTGAACAGCGCCGTGGCAGAGCTATCCCGAATGGCTACCGTCGATCGCAAACTGGGCGATATTGCCGATGCGCTTTCGGATGCCTGTATCTCCCTTGAGGATTGCGCGAACGAGCTTCGTGCCTATCGTGATGGCGTCGCCTTCGACCCGCGCGAGCTCGCTCGCATGCGTGAGCGGTATTCCGACCTCAAGGGCCTGTTGCGTCAGTGGGGTCCCACTATGGACGATGTTTTCGCCATGCGCGATCGCTCGCAAGAACTGCTGTCCCTGGTCGATGATGGCGATGAGCAGATCAAAAAGGCGCGTGAGGCACTCGGGAGCGCCGAGCGCGAGTTGTTTGCCGCTGCCAAGGCACTTAAGCGCGCTCGCAATACGGCGGCCCCGCGCTTCTGCCACGAGGTTGGCCGCCAGATGGCGCGCTTGGAGATGGGTAGTGCCGAGCTCGTCTGGGAGTCGCGTGATCTTCCCCGTGCTGAGTGGACGCCCGTTGGTCCTTCGAGCTACGAGCTGCTATACCGCAGCGGTGCCGGTTTGACGCCGCGCCCCCTGCGTCGAATTGCGTCGGGCGGCGAGCTCAGCCGCGTCATGTTGGCGAGTAAAGTAGTTTTGGGTAACGCCGATGGTGTCGATACGCTCGTGTTCGATGAGGTCGATGCCGGTGTCGGCGGCTCTACCGCACGTGCCCTCGCGAGCGTGCTGGCAGATCTCGCCGCTACACATCAGGTGATTGTCGTAACTCACTTGGCGCAGGTCGCCGTCATGGCTGATAAGCATTATGTTGTCAGCAAGGAACCGGGCGATGTTCCCCAGACGCATTTGGACGAGGTAACCGGCGAAGCGCGTACCGCCGAGATCGCCCGCATGTTGAGCGGCGATCAATCGGAGGCGAGCTTGGCGCATGCCAAGCAGATGCTTGAAGAAGCTCGAGGCTAGATCGTATCAGCGGTGTTGGTGGGACAAAATAGACTGAATTTTTTGTCCCACTACGCGTTTTACTCAACGACCTTATCCGGCTGGATGAGCTCCTCGTAGTAGCTGATATGCTCACGCGCGTCTTCAATCTCGGGCAGCAGGAAGTTGTAGATGACTTCGATGATCATCGTGGCGCTGATCTTGGAGAACGCAAAGTCGCCCGTCGTCAGTAGTGCTTCGTGGTTGACGGTATTAAAAGTGTAGTCTGCCAGACGCGCGAGCGGGGATTTGCTGTCGCTGCTGATGACGACTACGGTTGCGCCGCAGTCACGAGCCGCTTTTGCCATGCGATTCAAACGGCGCGATTTGCCGGAGTTTGAGATTAGCACGATGACGTCGCCCGGGCGCAACGTGAGCGCAAAGCCGATTGATGTTTCGCTAATGGTGCTCGCCATGCAGCGCAGGCCCAGCTGCGAAAACTTAAACGTCGCATCGAGCGCGACCGCGTTCGTATTGCCCACAGCCGCAAACTCAATAACCCCTGCATGCTTAAGGGCATGCACAACAGCCGCCAGCGTATCGTGGTCGATCCCGTCGATGGTCGCATTAAGCTCGCTCACCTTGGCAGCCAGGATGTTCTTGAGGCTCTGCTCCATATTGTCGAGCGAGACCTCATCAGTCAGGCCCTCGTTGCGCTGGCTTTCCAAATCCCTCGCCAGCGAAAACTGAAAGCTGCGGAAGCTACCAAAGCCAAGCTTGCGGCAGAAGCGCGAAACGGTCGCCTCGGACGTGGCGGCGGCGCGCGAGAGCTGAGCTGCCGTGAGGCGTGGCGCCTCGGACTGGTGCTCCAATATATAGTCGACAATGCGCTGCTCGGACTCGCTGTATCCCTGATGGGTGCTTATGAGGGAAAGTGCGCTCTTGCTACTATCGGTCATGGATGGCTCCTGGTTGGCATGAAAATCGGACTCGTTTTGTAATGCCATAGTATAGGGGGATTTTCAATTACAAGATACACCTTGCCGTTTCAAGTGTTGATGGTAAACTTTCACCTACCGTTTACGGTTATGAAAGAACCTTTCACCGGAGAATTGCACCATGTCTCTTCTCACGCGGACGGTAGGTTGGTATCTTTCAGTTGTGGAAAAACGCGCATCGAAGCGCGTGTAGGGGAGCGCCCGCGGGCGCTGTACTCAAGAAGGAGGGACACATGGCTAAGTTTGACATCATCGCCGCCACCGGTTGCCCGACCGGCATTGCGCACACCTTCATGGCTAAGGAGGCGCTGGAGAAGGCAGCTGCCGAGCGCGGTCTGACCATTAAGGTCGAGACTCATGGCCAGGTCGGTGTCGAGAACGAGCTCACCAAGAGTGAGATCGCTGGTGCCAAGGCCGTCGTCGTCGCAGCCGATAAGGATGTCCAGGCTGAGCGTTTCGCCGGCAAGCCCATGGTTTCCGTTGGTGTTTCCAAGGCCCTGTCCGTTGAGGCTGCCGGTAAGCTGATTGACCGCGCGCTCGCCGCCAAGGGCGACAGCACGGTTGCAGCCGCTGCCGATGTCGAGGATGAGGTCGAGGAGAAGGAGTCCATCGGTCACGTCATCTACAAGCACCTCATGAACGGCGTCAGCCATATGCTGGTTTTCGTCGTTGCCGGTGGTGTTCTGACCGCTGTTTCGTTCCTGTGGGGCATCACGTCCTTCGATTCGACGGCGTCTGACTACAACAGCTTTGCTGCTATGCTCAAGATCATCGGCGGCATCGCCATGAACCTTATGGTTCCGGTGCTTTCCGCCTACATCGCCGAATCCATCGGCAAGCGCCCGGCGCTCGTCCCCGGCTTTGTTGCCGGTATGATCGCCATCCAGGGCCTGCCTGTTAACGCCGAGACCGGCATGATCGACGCCGGTGGCGCCGGCGTGGGCTTCGGCTTCCTGGGCGGCATCGTTGGCGGCTTCCTCGCCGGCTATGTCATCCTGCTACTCGAGAAGGTCTTTGCCGGCCTGCCCAAGAACCTGGACGGCCTCAAGGCTATCTTCCTGTACCCGCTGTTCTCGACGGCTATTGTCGGCCTGGTCATGCTCGGCATTTCCGGCCCCATGGCTGCCATCAACACCGCCATGATGGACTTCCTCAAGGGCCTGTCCGCCTCTGGCGCCGTTGTCCTGGGTCTTGCTATCGGCTGCATGTGCGCCTTTGACATGGGCGGCCCGGTCAACAAGGCTGCTTATGTCACCGGTACTGCTATGCTCACCGAGGCTCTGGCCGCCGGTGTTGGCACCGATACCTACAACTTCGGCACCAACTTCATGGCTGCCGTCTCCGCCGCCTGCATCGTTCCGCCGCTGATCACCACCTTTGCCGTCGTTGTCGGCAAGAAGTACTTCAGCCAGGAGGATCACGACGCCGGTGTCGTCAACCTCATCCTTGGTTGCACCCACATCACCGAGGGCGCCATTCCGTTCATGACCAAGAACATCTGGCCCGTCATGCCCATCATGATGCTCGGTTCCTCTATCGCTTCGATCCTGACCATTATGTTCAACGTTCACGATCCGGCGCCTCACGGTGGCTTCCTGGTCCTGCCCGTTGTCGAGAACGGTCCGCTTTGGGTCCTCGCGATCCTCATCGGCGCTGTTGTCGGTGGCATCCTGTTCGTGGCCTTCAAGAAGTACGACTTCGAGAAGAACCAGAAGGCCGCTCCTGCAGCCAAGCCCGTTGAGGCCCCCAAGGCCGCTGCCGTCGAGGCCCCCAAGGCCGAGGCTGCCGACTTCGTGAAGGTCGAGAATGTCTTTGTCGCCGAGGACTTCGCTTCTCGTGACGAGGCTCTGAGCTTCGTTTCCAACCAGGCCGCCAAGGCCGGTATCGCAAGCGACGCCGACGCCGTGATGAACGCCTTCTTGGCCCGCGAGGCCGAGGGCACCACGGGCATGATGGAGGGCTTCGCCATCCCGCATGCCAAGTCCGATGCCATTACCGAGGCTGCCGTCATCGTCGTCAAGGACGAGTCCGGCGTGACCGGTTGGGATACCATGGACGGCGCTCCCGTTAACGTGGCCATCGCTCTGCTCATCCCGGGTGCACAGGCCGGCACCACGCACCTCAAGATCCTGTCCAAGGTCGCCGAGGCGCTCATGGACGAGGACTTCCGTGCCACCGTCAAGGGTTCCACCGACGCCGTCGAGATCGCCAAGACGATCAACGCCCGCCTGGTCTAATTCCACGGTACGGGAATAACATCGCCCCCTGTATATAAGGCGGAGTCCCTCTCCAGGGTCTCCGCCTTTTTCGGTAACAGAGAACGCACCGGTTGATCCCATCAGCCAGAATTCCTTTCAGCCGACATTACTCTGGATCGACCGAGTTTCCGCAGCTTGCTCGCCGGGCGGGCGCGGGTTAAGTTTGTCGCGAGTTCCGCACGCAAAGGAAAGCACTTAATGTGCTTTCCGTCTT
>UQPL01000033.1:0-13881 GCA_900542895.1 uncultured Collinsella sp.
TCTCGGTGGAGCACTCGCCGTTGGCAATGCAGCTCAGCGGCAGACCGCAGGCCTCGGCAACGTCCTGCAAAAAGACGGTGTTGCAGCCCTGGCCGATGTCGGACGTGGCGGCATAGACCACGGCGCGGCCATCCTCGACGCGAATCTTGCAGCGGCCGGCATCGGGCAGGCCCACGCCCACGCCGGCGTTCTTCATGGCGCAGGCAATGCCGGCGTGGCCGGGATGCGCGTAGTAGGCATCCTTGACCTCGAGCAGCGTCTCCTTCAGCGCCGTGGAGCAGTCGGCAATCTGACCGTTGGGCAGAATCTCGCCCGGCTCGATGGCGTTGCGGTAGCGAATCTCCCACGGATCCAGGCCGACCTTCTCTGCCAGCAGGTCGATCAGGCTCTCGAGCGCAAACTCGGACTGGCAAACGCCAAAGCCTCGGTACGCACCGGCGGGCGGGTTGTTGGTGTAGTAGCCAAAACCGCGAATGTCGGTGTTCTGGTACTTGTAGGGGCCGACGGCATGCGTGCAGGCGCGCTCGAGCACCGGGCCGCACAGCGACGCGTAGGCGCCGGTGTCAAAGTTGATCTCGCAGTCCAGACCGGTAAAGTTGCCCTCGGCGTCGCAGCCCAGCGTAAAGGTGCCGTCCATGGCATGACGCTTGGGATGGAAAGCAAGCGACTCGGCGCGCGTGAGCTTACACTTCACAGGACGCTGGAACTTATATGCGGCGAGCGCGGCCAGGTGCTGGATGGACACGTCCTCCTTGCCGCCAAAGCCGCCACCCACGAGCATGGTCTCGACGACCACGCGCTCGGGCTCGTTGTCCCAGCCAAACATGTGGGCGCACTCTTTGCGCGTGTCGTAAGCACCCTGGTCGGTCGACTGCACCTTGACGCCGTTCTTGTACGGAAATGCCACGGCGCACTCGGGCTCCAAGAAGGCATGCTCGGTAAAGGGCGTGGTAAAGCGCTGCGTCACGGTGAACGCGCTTTCGGCCAGCGCCTTGGCGGCGTCGCCGCGCGTCACGTGACGGCTCTGGCACACGTTGTCCTTGAGCTCCACCGTGTTGCCAAAGGCAAAGAAGCTGTCGTGAAGGCGCGGGGCGTCGGCGGCCCTGGCCTCGACAATGTTGCGCACGGGCTCCAGCGGCTCGTAATCAATCTTCACGAGCTTCTTGGCCTTCTCGAGCGTCGCCTCGTCCTCGGTAACCACCAGCACGATGGCATCGCCCACGCAGCGGGTGATATCGCCCTGGGCGATCATGACGTCCCAGTCCTGGATAAGGTGGCCGACCTGGTTGACCGGCACGTCCTCGGCGCGCAGGATGCCCACCACACCGGGCAGGGCCTCGGCCTTGGAGGTATCGATGGAGAGCACACGGGCGCGCGGATACTTGGAGCGCACGGCGCTGGCATAGGTCAGGCCCGGCTGATCGAGCTCGTCGATGTCATCGGGATACTTGCCCTCGCCGAGCACCTTCTTGCGCACGTCGATACGGAAGGCGCGCTTGCCCACGCCGTAGTCATCGCCGCGCTCCAGGTCCTCGTCGATCTGCTTTTCGCCGCGGAGCACCGCTGCGGCCAGCGAGATGCCCTCGATAATCTTTTTGTAGCCGGTGCAACGGCAGATGTTGCCGCGAATGGCGTACTTGATCTGCTCCTCGGTGGGCTCGGGGTCCTCGGCGATGAGCGCTGCGCCCGCCATGACCATACCGGGGATGCAAAAGCCGCACTGCACGGCGCCCACGGCGCCAAAGGCGTACACAAAGGCCTCGCGCACGTCCTCGGGCAGGCCCTCGACGGTCACGATGTTGCGGCCGGCGGCAAGAGCGGTGGTCAGCACGCACGCCTTGACGGCCGCACCGTCCACATGGATGGTGCAGGTACCGCAAGCACCTTCGGAGCAGCCGTCCTTGGCGGAATGGATATGCAGGTCGTCGCGCAGGTAGCGCAGCAGCGGTTTATTCTCCGTCGTCGTGCGCTCGACGCCGTTAACGGTAAAAGTGAATTCCTGTGCCATGGTGATTCCCTTCTACACGCCGGCGGCGATGCCGGTGCGGTCGTGGATGGCGCCATGCGGGCAGACGACGGCGCACATGCCGCACGACAGGCAGTCCACGCCGTCGATATGGGCGCAGTTGTCCTCGATGCGGATAGCGCCGGCAGGGCACTTTTTAGCGCACATGCCGCAACCGATGCAGCTCGTGTCGCAGATCTTGCGAGCGATGGCGCCCTTATCGGTGTTGTTGCAGCGCACCAGAATGTTCTGGTAGCCGGGGACGAAGGCAATCACGCGCTGCGGGCACGCCATGCCGCACAGGCCACAGCCCGTGCACTTGGAGCGATCCACGCGGGCGATGCCATCGACCAGCGCAATGGCGCCGTGGGGGCAGGCCGTGACGCAGGCGCCACAGCCAATGCAGCCTTCGCTGCAGCGGGCGTCGCCGCCTGCGGAAGCGCAACCACTTCCGCAGGCAACGTAGGCCACGTTATGTTGAATGGATTTGGCCATAAGAGACTCGCCTATTTCTTAAGAAGGTACGGATAGTTGTCGCGCACGGCCCTGATGGTCAGGCGGACGGCCTCGGGAAGACCGGTGTTGACGGCATCGACCGAGACGGTGCGGACCGTGCCGGCGACGCGGACCTTAAAGTGGTCCTCGTCCACGGCCAGGAAGCCCTCGTTCTCGGAGTTCTCCATGTCCTGCTCGCTCCAGAACAGGGTGAGCTTGTCCTTGTAGGGACGACCCTCCTGGTAGGGGCAGAACACGGCGCAGTTACCGCACTCGTTGCACATGCCGTCGACATGGACGACCTGATGCTTGGCCAGGCCCGGCACCTTAATTTCCACGTTGGCGCGGTTGGGGCACACGTCGCAGCAGACCTCGCACACCGAGCCGCAGCCCAGGCAGCGGGTCTTGGTGCAGTTGCGCTTGTCGCGGCACAGCGACCCCTTGCGCTCGTAGCAGGTATCCTCGCGGCCGGCCTGCTCGTTGCAGTCGGCGTACTTGTTAAAGTCCACGCCGGCGATGGCACGGGCGACCTCGGCGGCGTCGGCGATAGCCTCGACCACGGTGGCAGGACCGCGACGGCAGTCGCCCGCAGCCCAGACGCCCTCAACGCCGGTGGAGGTGGCGGCAAGACGGCCGCGACGGTCGTGCTCGACGCCCACGGCATCGTACAGGCTGGCATCGATGCCCTCGCCCACGGCGCAGATCACCGTGGTGGCGGAAAGCTCGACAGTCTCGCCCGTGGCGACGGGGCTGCGACGGCCGCTTGCATCCGGCTCGCCGAGCTCCATAACGTCGCAGGTCAGCACGGAGCCGTTGAGCGCCTTGGGCGCCAGCAGCTCGCAGAACTCAACGCCGTCGGCAAGAGCAAGATCGAGCTCTTCCTCGTCGGCGGGCATCTGCTTCTTGGTACGGCGATACACCAGGCGCACGTTCTTCACGCCGGCCAGGCGCTTGGCCACGCGGGCCGCGTCCATGGCGGTGTTGCCGGCGCCAATGACCACGACGTCCTCGCCCAGCTCGAGTTTCTCGCCCTTCTTGGCGGCCTCGAGGAACTCCAGCACATCGAGCTCGGCACCCTCGCCCAAGCCCGCAGAGCCGGGCATCCAGGCACCGGTGGCCACGACCACGTCAGTAAAGCCTTGAGCCTTGAGTTCGTCGATGGAATCCACGCGAGCGTTGAGCTGCACCTTGGCGCCAAAGGCCAGGCAGAGCTCGGCATCGTGGGAGATATCGTCGCTCGCAATGCGGAACTCGGGGATGACGTGACGGACCACGCCGCCGAGCGAATCGCGGGCCTCGAAGATGGTGACGGGCACGCCGGCACGCGTCAGGAAGAACGCGGTCGCCAGGCCGGCCGGACCGCCGCCGATAACGGCAACGTTGCGCTCACCGTCATTGGCGATAGCCTGGGCGCGCAGCTTGGGCAGCACAGCTGCCATGGCCTCGCGGGCGGCCTTGAGCTTGCTGGCGCGAATCTGGGCGCCCTCGGGCTCGTAGAACGCACGCTCGCAGGCACGGCCGCACGGATGCGGGCAGATGGTGCCGGTAATGAACGGCAGGGCGTTACGCTCGATGATGATGTTAAGCGCGTCCTCGTAGCGACCCTCGTCAACAGCCGCCAGATAGGCGGGAATATCCTGCTGGATGGGGCAGCTCGTACGGCACGGCGTGGTAAAGCAGTCGGAAAGCGGGCTCTTGCCGGCAACCTTGCGGTCGGGCAGCGGGCGCAGCGGCTTCTTGTAGAGCGGGTTGGTGAGCGAGTCGGTCTGGATCGCAGTCACGGCCTCGAGAGAGACGCCCGCGAACGGCTTACCATCCAGGTCGGTAAACTCGCCTGCCATCTGGCTAAAGCGCTCGTAGCCACCGGGCTTGAGCACGTCGGTCGCCAGGGTGACGGGCCAAATGCCGGCATCGTACAGGGCGCGGATGTTGTAGACCGTAGCACCGCCGGAGTAGCTGATGCGCAGCTTGCCATCGAACTGCTCGGTAATGCGACGGGCGGCCTCGATGGTCAGCGAGAACAGCGAACGGCCGGACATGTACATCTCGGTGGAGGGCAGCTCGTTTCTCGTCACGTCGACGGGGAACGTGTTGGTCAGCTTGACGCCAAACTCCAGGCCGCGCTCGGCGCACAGGGCAATCAGGCGCTCGAACATAGGCACGGCATCGGCCCACTGCAGGTCCTCGCGGAAGTGCGTGTCATCGAAGACGATGTAGTCAAAGCCCAGCTCGTTCAGACGCTGGCGGGCAAACTCATAGCCCAGCAGCGTGGGGTTGCACTTGATGTAGGTGTTGAGGCTCTTCTCGGTGATCAGATAGGTCGCGATGCGCTCGATCTCGGCCGGCGGGCAGCCATGCAGCGTGGACTCGGTAATGGAGTTGGAGACGCGCGCCGGGATGGATTCGACAAATGCGGCGTCGACATGCTCAAACTTGTCCAGGTTGGCAAGCGCCCATGCGCGGCACTCATTCCAGACGTCAGAGCCGCTGGCGTCCTTCATGCCCTCGATGTAGGCATCGACCTTGGGGCTCTTGATGCCTTCCAGGTCATAGCCCACGGACATGTTAAAGACAAAGCCGTCCGGGCTGCCCAGGCCGTACTCGCGAGCGATCAGGTGGCAGGCAAACCATGCCTTCACGTACTCGGCAAAGGCCTGCGGAACCTCGAGCTCGGTCGACCACTCGCAGTTGTAGCACTCGTCCTGCGCCACGATGCAGGGCTTGTTGACGCACTTGGAGAGCTCCTCGCCGTCCATAACCTGAACGGTCTTAAGCTCAAAGAAGCGGGAACCGGCCACATAAGAGGCCACGATGTTCTGGGCAAGCTGCGTGTTGGGACCGGCGGCCGGGCCAAACGGAGTCTCGATGCGCTCGTCAAAAATGGGAAGCGCACCCTCCTGGTTGGTCGTGACCATCTTGCGCACGCCAAAGACGGCGCCCTGAGTCTTGTGCTCCTCGATGATCCAGTTCATCAGCTGCGAAAACGGGATCGGCCTCATGATGTCGCTCATAATGAGCTCCTCTCTGTAACGCCCGGCGAGACCGCGCGGCGGGCGCAAATACGGTGTAGCGCTAGCACAGCGCCGGCGACCCCGCGGAGGCCGCCTATACGCGCGTCGGATGCGGCGAAACATCCGACGCGCGTGAATCTACTTGTAATTAGTAGGCGCGATCGTTGAGCGTGCTCCAGAGCTTCTTGGACTCAGCCATGGTCCACGCGTTGATCTTGTCCTCATCAATACCGACAAACTCGCGATCCTTGTACAGGACGCGGCCGTTGATGATGGTGGTGCGGCAGTTTTTGCCCATCATGCCAAAGAGCATGTGGCCGTCGATATTCTCCTCGCTCAGCGGCGTAAAGGGCTTGTAGTCCATGACGATGACGTCGGCGGCAGCGCCGGCCTCGAGCACACCGAGCTTGCGATCGAAGTACTTGCTCGCCATCTTGGCGTTGTTCTCGAACAGCATGGTCATGGCCTCGCACCAGCCCACGTTGGGCATGGCGGCGTTGTGACGCTGAATGATCAGGAAGACCTTAAGGCTCTCGAGCATATCGTGGGTGTAGGCGTCGGTGCCCATGCACACGGGGATGCCGCGGCGGAAGAACTCGAGCACGGGGGCGCAGCCCACGGCGTTGCCCATATTGGATTCGGGGTTGTTGACGAGCCAGGTGCCGGACTCCTTGACGATATCCATCTCGGCAGGCGTCACGTGGATGCAGTGGCCGAGCATGGTGTCGGGACCCAGCAGGTTGTGCTGCAGCAGGCGCTCGACCGGGCTGATGCCACCGCGGTTGAGGCGGGAATCCCACACGTCGTTCATGCCCTCGCACACATGGATGTGGAAGCCGGTCAGGCCGTTGTTGGCCTCGGCCATCTTGTCCATGGTCTCGTCCGAAAGCGTAAAGGTGGCATGTCCGCCAAACATGGCGGCGATCATGTGGTTGTCGTTATCGCGACGCTCCTTGGCGGCCCACTGGGCAAATTCGGCGTTCTCGGCAATGGCCTGGTCGCATTTTTGCTGGCCGCGGCGATCAGAGACCTCGTAGCACAGGCACGAACGCATACCCAGCTCCTGAGCTGCGTCCTTAATGGTGAAGAGGCTTCCCGGGATCTCGCAGAAGCTCGCATGGTGATCGAAGATCGTGGTGACGCCATCGCGGATGGAGTCAAGAATCGTGGCGTAGGCGCTGGCCTTGGTGCCGTCGAGCGTCAGGTTGTCGTCAATCTTCCACCACTGCTGCTCGAGATTCTCCAAGAAGTTGGTGGGGTTGCAGCCCTTAATGGCAAGGCCGCGGGCCAGACCCGAGTAGATGTGGGTGTGGCAGTTGATGAGTCCGGGCATGATGAGGTTGCCCTGGGCGTCGACGTACTCGGCATCCGGGTACTTGGCCTTGAGCTCGCACTCGGGGCCCACTTCGACGATCGTATCTCCGTCAATGGCGACCGCACCGTTTGGAATGAACGGGGTCTGAGCGTTGCGGGTAAAGACGGAACCGTTAGCGACCAGAAGCATGGATGCTCCCTTCGACATCAGGGGCGGGGTTTGACACCTCTGACATGGCGGAGTGCGAAGCGCCGGCCTACACCGGAAACGGGCCCTCTCCCGTCAACGCTTCACCAAAGGGACAAACCCTTTGAAGTGCGGCTTGGCGCCGCATGACGTCGGCGGACGAGGCGATGCGTCCGCCGACGAATAGCACCGAATTGGTTACTTCTTGCTCTCGGGCAAGACCAGATCCACGGCAGCGTCCTTGGCAGCATCGATGTGCTGAGCCACGACCGGCGTCTGCGGAAGAATCAGGTTAAGGACAATGGCCATGATGGCGGTGGGGGTTACAGCATTGGAGCCGATGACGGTGGGCACCCAGGTGGGCATACCCTCACCGGCAAGGCAACCGCTTGCCATCCAGATACCCAGGCCAAAGACGACGGAGGTACCGACGATGGTGGTAGTGCGCTGCGTGAGGCCCTCGCGGGTGAACATGCGCACGCCGTTCATGGTGATGGTGCCAAAGACGCCGACGGTCGCGCCGCCGATGACGGGCTGCGGGATAGCGGAAAGGACGGCAGAGAGCTGCGGGAACAGACCGGCGATGGCAAAGACGGCCGCGATGATCACAAAGACCCACTTGTTGACGACCTTGTTGGAGCAGATGATGCCCACGTTCTGGCCAAGGGCGCTGGTGGGAAGACCGCCCAGCAGGCCGCCGACCATAGAGGTGAGGCCCTGGGACACGATAGCGCCGGAGAGCTCGCGCTCGGTGGGCATACGGTCGATGGAGCCCAGGCAGGCGGCGGAGACGTCACCGATAACCTGAATAGCAACCATGGGGAACACGACGGCGAGGGTAATGCAGACCTCGGGATCAAACTCGAGCGCGTAGGGCATGAGCTTGGGAAGGGCGAAGACCTGAGCGGTGGCGACGCTGGAGAAGTCGATCATGCCAAAGGGGATGGAGACGATCATGCCGACGATCATGCCAAAGAACACGGATCCCAGCTTGAGCGTGCCCTTGCCAAAGTTGGCGAGCGCAAAGACCACGGCGAAGGTGATAAGAGCGACACACCAGGCCTGCGGGGTGCCCCACAGCGGCGTACCCATACCGCCGGCCATATACTTGACGGCCGTGGGATACAGCGAAACGCCGATGGAGAAGATGACCGTACCGGTCACGACGGGCGGGAACAGCCACTTGATCTTGCTGTAGGCCAGACCAAAGAGGACCGCGACGGCGCCGCCGACGATCTCGCCGCCCAGCAGCGCACCAAAGCTAAAGCCCGAGGCACCCATGGCCTGCAGGGCCGGCAGGAACGCGAACGAAACGCCCATGACGATGGGCAGGCCGCCGCCGATGCGACGGAAGGGAGCGAAGGCCTGAAGGGCCGTATCGATCGCCGAAAGAATGAGCGCGACCTGGATGATGTCGGTGCTCTGCTGGCTATTAAAGCCGTAGACGCCGGCCATGATGACCGCCGGGGTAATGATGCCGGCAAACGATGCCAGTACGTGCTGAAGGGCACACGGGATCATTTCCTTAACGGGAGGCATGCCTTCGCGAGTGAACAGGGCTTCAGTGCCGTTCGTAACCGTCTCCTGGGTCATTTGACCACCAATCCTCGAAGTAGTTGTTTTCGCATCTAACGCTCTATTGTGACGCAGCGCGGGGTTGAGGTTGTGCCTTCATTGCATATCGTATTAAAGATGATTCTCATTCTCAATAATAATTTTTTGTTATCAGACTATTCTTCAGCTGAAATAACGCATTTCCGCAGGTCAGGAAAGTGTCTGGTCAAAATAACATCTAACTTTTCTTTTGGTCAACCGTTTACCGCCAAATATCTACCGCTCATCTGTATTACGCAATGTACCTGCGGATATACGAGATGATGGGCAGCGTGTTACCATGAGAAAAAATTGTTATGAACATTTCCGATTTCACCCAAAGGAGTTGCCCGTGAACGAGACCGTACGCCGCTTTTTGCCGATGGTCGATTTTCTGGAGCAGATACTCGGCAAAAACAGCGAAATCGTGCTGCACGATTTCTCGGATCCCGACCACGCCATCGTCGATATTCGCAACGGCATCGTGAGCGGCCGCAAGGTCGGCGGCCCCGCCACCGATCTGGCACTCAAGATCATGCACGACGCCAAGTATCGCGACCTGCCGTTTATTACGGGCTACGAGGGGCGCGGTGCCGGTGGCAAGACGCTGGAGTCGGCGACGTACTTTATCCGCGAGAATGACGAGATCGTCGGTATGCTCTGCGTCAACACCGACCTCTCGACCGTGCGCTCCATCAACGCCATGGCGCAGCAGCTCATGGCATGCTTCGACGCTGTGCCCAGGCAGGCGGAGCCTGCGTCTATCGAAGTCGAAAGTCTTTCGGAGTCTACACAGGAGCTCATCGACCGCAGCATTACCGAGTTGCTGAGCGCGCGCGGGCTGGATGTAGCGTCGCTTGGTCAGAGCGACCGCGTGGACGTCATTCGCCACCTCAACGGCAACGGGGTGTTCATGCTCAAGGGAGCCGTGGCCTGCGCCGCCACCGCGCTGGGCATCTCGGAGCCCAGCGTCTACCGCTACCTGCAAAAAGTCCGCAAGGAAGGCTAACCCGCTGATTCCTTGGGAGCGGAGGAAAACGGATCATTTTTGTCGCATCGCTTGACAAAAGACCCTGCAGCTCGCACTGCAGGGTCTTTTTGCATGTCATGTTTAGTTGTTGCCAACGCCTTAGAGAGCGGCGACGACCTCGATCTCAACCAGACCGCCGGCCGGAAGGGCGGCAACCTGGAAAGCGCTGCGCGCGGGGAACGGGGCCTCGAACTTGGAGGCGTAGATCTCGTTCACGGCAGCGAAGTCGGCGATGTCGGCCAGGTAGACCGTGGTCTTGACGACATCGGCAAAGGTGGCGCCGGCAGCGGTCAGCAGAGCCTCGACGTTAGCAAGGGACTGCTTGGCCTGGGCCTCGACGCCCTCGGGCAGCTTGCCGGTTGCGGGGTCGATGCCCAGCTGGCCGGACAGGAACACCATGTTGCCGGTCTGGATACCGGGGGAATACGGGCCGATGGCTGCGGGTGCGTTATCGGAAGACACGACGGTCTTGCTCATGTTTTTCTCCTTACGATCAGATAGAGAGCGTGAGCGCGGCGTTCGCACCGGGAGGCACAATTCGGTCTGAACACCGCGCTTGATTTGGGATAGTACTCAAGGTTTCCGCGCGATGCAAGATTATTATCACGTTGCGAGAATAATTTATCGCCCAACGGCACCTGTCGGCCGCTGAACGGCACGACCGGACGGTGAAGCTCAAAATGATCCGTTTCCCTCCGTCCCCATCGGATCAGGCAATCCATAGGGGACGGAGGGAAACGGATCATTTTTGCTGCAAGGGCTGCTGAAGACTTTATCCTGCTTGGGCCACAGGGCTCGTCCACCGCAACAGCACCACTATACTTTTGAGTATCTGAGCATTTTGAAAGGCAGGATATGACCGCAACCGCCAGTCGAACCACCAACCGCAGACCCGAGCTTTTGGCGCCCGCTGGAGGGCCTGAGCCCTTTGCCGCCGCACTCGCCGCCGGGGCAGACGCCATCTACTGCGGCATGGGCAGCTTCAACGCCCGCCGCAAGGCCACCAACTTTACCGACGAGGCCTTTGAGCAAGCCTGCCGCGCCGCACATCTAGCCGGGTCGCGCGTCTACGTCACGGTCAACATCGTCATCAAGCAGTCCGAGATGAGCGATGCGCTGCAACTCATCCATCGCTGCTCCACGCTGGGCGCCGATGCCTTCATCATCCAGGACTGGGGCCTGTTCTTTGAGGTCAAGCGCACGATGCCCGGCATCGAGACGCACATCTCAACCCAAGCAAACATCCACGACGACCGCGGAACCCTTTGGTGCCGCGAGCATGGCGCCGACCGTGTGACCCTCTCGCGCGAGCTTTCCATCGACGAGATTGCCGCCATTCACGACGCCGCGCCCGATGTGGACCTTGAGGTCTTTAGCCATGGTGCCATCTGCTTTTGCTACTCGGGCCTGTGCCTGCTTTCGAGCTTTGCCATGGCGGGACGATCGGCCAACCGTGGCATGTGCGCCCAGCCCTGCCGCCTGCCCTACAAGCTGATCGACGAGAACGGTCGCGCACTCTCCCCCGCCGGCCGCGAGCGTGCGCTATGCCCGCGTGACACCAACACTTCACAGCTTGTTCGCCGTCTGTATGACGCCGGCGCCGCGTCGCTCAAGCTCGAGGGCCGCATGAAGGCGCCCGATTACGTGTACTCCATCGTTGATGTATATCGTCACGAAATTGACGACATGCTATCCGGAGCCACCGTTGCCAAGGACGAGGAAGCCGCCCGCCAGCGCCAGCTCAAGCGCTGCTTCAACCGCGACTTTACGCACGCCTATCAGGACGGCACCTCGGGCGACGAAATGATGAGCTACGAGCGTTCCAACAACCGCGGCCAGATCGTGGGCACGGTGCTGGGCAGCCGCCCGGCCAACCGCGATGTGCGCGGTCTCAAGCCCGACGACCGCCGTCGCCGCGCCGCCATCGCCCGCATTGAGCTGTTTGAGCCCGTGGGCAAAGGCGACCTGCTGGAGCTTCGCCACGATAACGAGTTTGACCAGTTCCTGACCACCATTGCTGCCGATGATGCCGCCGCAGGCGACATCATCGAATGTCGCGTACCCCGCAGCATGCCCGAGGGCTGCCGCGTCCGCGTGATTCGCAGCCAGCGTGCCATCGACGCCGCCGGCGCCGCGCTCAAGCGCGATGTGCTGCGCCGCCGAGCTGTTGATGCGTCCGTCGTGGCGCGCCTGGGCGAGCCGTTTACCGTCACACTCACCTGCTGTGACAGCCCCGCGCTCACCGCCACCGCCACAGGCTTCACCGTCGAGGCCGCCAAGACCCGCGCCGTCGAGGCGGCAGACCTGGTTGAGCATGTGGGCCGCATGGGCTCCTCGCCCTTTGAGGCAGCGAGCTTTGACGTTTCGCTCGACGCCGGCTGCGGCATGGGCTTCTCCGCCGTTCACAAGGTGCGCGCCGCCGCTTGCAAGGCGCTGGAAGAGGCCATTCTGGCGCCGTACGAGGAGCGCGCGAAAACTCTCGAGATTCCGGTGCTCGACAAATGTACGCGCGCTATGCCCGAGCATTACCGCGATGAGCCGCAGATCTGCGCCGCCGTCACCACGCTCGAAGCCGCCGAGGCAGCTCGCGCCGAGGGCGCCACGCGCATCTACATGACCACCGATGCGCTCGATGCGGCCGAGCTCTCCCCCGCCGATGCGTTTGAGCAGGGCATCGTACCCGTACTCGACGAGGTCTGCCGCGCCGTCGACCACGAGCGCGTCGATCCCTGGATCAATGCCGGAGCTACCGTCGCCGTCGGTAATATCTCCGAGCTCGCCGTAGCCGCGCAGGCCGGCGCCACGGCCGAAATTCGCTCTTGCCTGCCGGTGCACAACACGCCCTGCATGGAGGCGCTTGCCGAGCGAGGAGCCGGTGCGTTTTGGCTCTCGCCCGAGATCACGCTCGACGAGATCGTCTCGCTTGGCACCGCCGCGCCCGCAGCCCTGGGCATCACTGTGTTCGGCCGCCCGCGCGTTATGACGAGCGAGCACTGCATCCTGCAGGTTGCCAACGGCTGCATCCACGATTGTGTCAACTGCCGTCTGCGTGCCCGCAAGCTCTCGCTCAAGAATATCGACGGAAAGGTCATGCCCGTCCGCACCGACATCCACGGCCGCTCTCGCCTGTACGATGCCTACCCCATTGATCTCACGCCGCAGGTTCCTCAGCTGCTCGATGCCGGTGTGCGTCGTCTCATGGTGGACGGAACGCTGCTCGAGGCAGATGAGGTGGGCCGTGCCGTCGCCCGCGTCCGTCGTGCCGTCGAAGCCGCGCAGGCCGGCCGCAAGCCCGCCGCCCGCCTACGCGGGGCGACCTCGGGCTGCATGTTTGTGGGAATCAGCTAACCGAAAGGCTTACACGTGAACGAAGAACCTCAAGTCCTCTACTGCGACGCCCGGCTCATGGCCATCGACAAGCCCGCCGGCATGATCGTCCACGGCGACGGCACCGGCGAGCGCACACTCACCGACTACGCCAGCGACCTGCTGCTGGCGATGGGCGACGGCTTTGCCGCGACCGATATGCAGCCGCTCAACCGCCTAGACCGCGACACCACCGGCGTGGTGCTGTTCTCGCTCGACAAGCAGACGCAGCCCGCCTTTGACCAGATGGTCATCGACCACGCTTTCGAAAAGCACTACCTGGCGCTCGCCGAGGGCAAGATCGACTGGAACGAAAAGCTCATCGACAAGCCCATCGCCCGCGACCGTCACGACAGCCGCAAGATGCGCGTCGGCGCCAGCGGCAAGCCGTCTCAGACGCGCGTGAAGGTGCTCAAGCGTCTTAAGAGCCGTCGTGGCCTGCCCACGCGCTCGTATATCGATGTCGAGTTGCTCACCGGCCGCAAGCACCAAATCCGTGTGCACCTGGCAAGCGAGCATCATCCCCTGGTTGGCGACGACCTGTACGGAACGCCGCGCCCCTGCGGCCTGATGCTCCACGCCCACAGCGTGTCCTTCACGCATCCCGTAACCGGCGAGCACATCCACATCGAAGCCCCCTGCCCCTGGGAGCCCTAAAGTCTCCCGAAAAGGGACGGGTTTATTTTGGCAGGCCTTATCTGGACAAACGTCAAAACCACCACAAAGGCTCCTGTCCCTTCGCGGTGGTTTTGGCCTTAGCCCGTCCCCTGCTGTTAGACCGTGATGACGTTGCCCATTGCCCGGTACTTGGCGGGGACCTCGCCTGCGGTAATAATCGTTGCGTCGCGGAAGTCCGCGAACTTGACGGGCGCCACCATGC
>UQPL01000034.1:0-13704 GCA_900542895.1 uncultured Collinsella sp.
GTCACCTGATCGCCCTCGCGCACTGTGCCGTCGATGATGGCCGCCGCGATGGCGTCCACGACCTCGCGCTGGACCAGGCGCTTGAGCGGACGGGCACCAAAGACCGGGTCCAAACCGCCCACGGCGAGCATCTGCTTGGCCGCCGGGGTGACGGCAAGCGTCATGCGCTCCTTGGCCAGACGCGCGCGGACGTCGGCAAGCTGGATGTCGACGATCTTTTCGATCTGCGCCATACCGAGCGGATGGAACACCACGATATCGTCGATACGGTTGAGGAACTCGGGGCGGAAGGTCTGGGCCATGGCCGCGTCGACCTGATGGCGCATCTCCTCCTCGTCCTTGCCGGACAGATCGGCGATGGCCTTGGAGCCCACGTTGCTCGTCATGATGATGATCGTGTTCTTGAAGGATACCTGGCGACCCTGACCGTCGGTCAGACGGCCGTCGTCAAGCACCTGCAGCAGCACGTTGAAGACATCCGGGTGAGCCTTCTCCATCTCGTCGAGCAAGATCACGGAATACGGACGACGGCGCACGGCCTCGGTGAGCTGGCCGCCCTCGTCGTATCCCACGTATCCCGGGGGCGCACCGATCAGACGCTGGACGCTGAACTTCTCCATGTACTCGGACATGTCGATACGCACGAGTGCGCGCTCGTCATCGAACAGGCACTCGGCTAGAGCCTTGGCGAGCTCGGTCTTACCCACGCCGGTGGGGCCCAGGAAGAAGAAGCTGCCAATGGGCTTGTCCGGATCGGAGAGGCCCGCACGGCTGCGGCGCACAGCTGCGGCGACGGCGGAGACGGCCTCGTCCTGGCCGATGACGCGCTTATGCAGCTCACCCTCCAAGCCCTTCAACTTGTCGAGCTCGCCCTGCATCATCTTGGACACGGGCACGCCGGTCCAGGCACTCACGACCTCGGCGATCTCATCGGAGGTCACCTGTTCGTTGAGGCCCTCGCCGTCCTGCTGCTTTTGTGCCTCGAGCGCAGCCTCGGAATCCTGAATCTGTTGCTGCAGACCCGGGATCACGGAATAGCGCAGCTCGGACGCACGGCCCAGGTCGCCGTTACGCGTCGCGCGCTCCTCTTCGCTCTTGGCCTCGTCAAGCTGGCTCTTAAGCTCCTGCACGTGGTCGATGGCGTTCTTCTGGTTGAGCCAGCCGGCCTTTTGCACGTTGAGTTTTTCCTGGACCTCGGCAATCTCCTGGCGCAGGGCCTCCAGACGCTCCTTGGAGGCGTCATCGGTCTCTTTCATGAGCGCCTGTTCCTCGATCTGCAGCTGAGTGAGCTGACGCATGGTGGCGTCGATCTCGACCGGCATGCTGTCGAGTTCCATGCGCAGGCGGCTTGCCGCCTCATCGACCAAATCGATGGCCTTGTCGGGCAGGAAGCGGTCGGCGATGTAGCGATCGGAGAGGTCGGCAGCTGCCACGAGCGCGCTATCGGTGATATGCACACCGTGGAAGATCTCGTATTTCTCCTTGAGGCCACGCAGGATCGAGATGGTGTCCTCGACGGTAGGCTCGCTCACCATCACGGTCTGGAAACGACGCGCGAGCGCCGCGTCCTTTTCGATGTACTTGCGGTATTCGTCGAGCGTGGTCGCGCCGATCGCGTGCAAGTCGCCACGGGCAAGCGCCGGCTTGAGAATGTTGCCGGCGTCCATGGAGCCCTCGGTGGCACCCGCGCCCACGATGGTGTGGAGCTCATCGATGAACAGGATGACCTTGCCCTCGGACTTTTGCACTTCCTTGAGCACGGCCTTCAAGCGGTCCTCGAACTCGCCGCGGTATTTGGCGCCGGCGACCAGCGCGCTCATGTCGAGCTCGATAAGGTCGCGGTCGCGCAGGGTGCTCGGCACGTCGCCGGCCACGATACGCTGGGCGATGCCCTCGACGATGGCCGTCTTGCCGACGCCCGGCTCACCGATGAGCACGGGGTTGTTCTTGGTGCGACGGGACAGGACCTGGATGGTGCGGCGAATCTCATCGGTACGGCCGATGACCGGGTCGAGCTTGCCGGCGCGGGCCAGATCGCAGATGTTGCGACCGTACTGCTCCAGTGCCTCAAACTGAGTCTTGTCCTCGGCAGACGTCACGCGGTCATCGCCACGCAGCTCCTCGTAGACTTGCTCGATGCGCTCCTTGGTGACGCCGGCGTCGCGCAGTACGCGGCCCGCCTCGCCCTTGTCCTCGGCAAGCGCCATCAGCAGATGCTCAGTCACCACAAAGCTGTCGCCCATCTTGGTGGCCTTCTTCTCGGCCTTTTCGATGACGCGGACGAGCTCGTTGGACAGGCCCATCTGCTGGCCCTCGCCCGAAACCTTGGGCGCGTGGTCGATGGCATCCTGTGTGGAGCGTGCGAGCTGAGCCGGGTCGGCACCGATGCGCTCGATGATCACGGAGATATTGCGCTCGCCGGCACCGAGCAGGGCGGACAGCAGGTGAATCGGCTCCACCGCGCCGGCCTGCGCGTCGGCAGCCGTGCTCATGGCGGTCTGCAGCGCCTCGCGCGACGTCATTGCTAGCCTATCGATTCTCATGGAATCACCTCTCTTGGGGTGGCCGCCCTACGGGGCGGCTTCACGTTGTTCGAGAAGTATTGTTGCCAGCTTTGCGCGATCTTATACACAAATCTAAGTCTCTATATATAAGATTTTCTGAGTGATTGAAAGATAGGGGTAAAGATGTCGGCCCGCCGCCGCACAGGTGCGCTACCGTCTCAATCTGTAACATCTATCGACCGTTTCTGGCTCCAGATGTTACAAATCGAGACGAATTGTTCAGCGGCACCCGTTTGTCTCAATCTGTAACATCTACTCGGCAAATAGAGCTCTATCTGTTACAAATCGAGACGAACAGAAGACACCCGAATCGAAAATCTAAATCTGTAACACCAGGCCCACTTTTAGCGGCCAAGGTGTTACAGATTTAGACAAATCGAGCCGCCACAAAGGCGCCTGTCCCCTTTGTGGCGGTTTTCGACAAAAAGAAGCCGCCCCGATAACAGAGGCGGCATCAAGCAAGTCCATTTCTTAGCGTCCCTCAAGACCCAACGAGAACGCAGCGATGGAATCGAGAACCGACAATAGCCCGTTCGCACAGATAGAGGCAGAGATTCAAGGTCAAAGTCCGGCTTAAACGGCTTAGCTATCGCACGTCACATTGTTCTCGTCGTCCCCCTATCGTATTTATAGTGCTTATAGTGAAAATAGTGAGTTTAGTGAGAAGAGTATCGCTCAAAACTCGTGGACTCAATTATTGACCTCACGCCCAGAATGAGTGGGGCAAATACTTCTATTAGAGGTCAAATCGAAGCCCAATAGGGCCTTTTCGCCCCGTCATTTCGACCGATCGCTTTCTTTTGAATATTGTCGTAAGCTGGTATCACTTATCTTAATGAATGCATACTGTTTGCGAGGTACCCGCCATGAAACGCTCCACCTATATCGGCCTGCTCGTCTTAGCGTTTGCAATTACCGCAGTCGGCGTGGGCATTATCTATCTCGCATTTCTCCCTGCCTCGGCAACGCAGGCGGCGGTTGAAACCGTAAGCTACCCCATCGAAATCCTCACCGATATCATCAAACCCGATTCAATCACCGTCGATTTCGACGGTACGCCCGCAGCGCTTGGGGTCAGTAACTATCCCCGAATCGAACTTGGAGCCACGCGCTATACCCAAGATGAGCAGCTTATCGGCAAGGCAACCAGTTTACTCAAAGGCAAGACGTTTAAGCGATGGTACGGCGCCGCAATATATCGAGCCAAGAATGGCCAAATGGTTGGCGGGTATTATTCGACCCTTGAGCTCGATGCGGCAAACGGGAGCAGATTGTGCAACGTCTCATACGACCCCGGCTACGTGGACAATGAAGGACCGGGGGTCTATATCTCGGATGGCGACGTAATCTACGTCATGGAGGGCGACCAGACGGCAGTCGTCGATTTTATGGATCGGTGTACCGAAGATGCCTACGAACAAACTTGCGAGCCCGATCCGCAGACAGCGCGCAACAGTGGCTCGTCACGCACTTGGCTATTTGACGATGAAATAACCTGGACCCCATCGAAATAAGGTCCCGCCGGGCAGGCAACTTTGTGGTGGTCCCGGTCAATTATTAGCGCCCCTCAAGACCCAACGAGAACGTCGCGGTAGCCCCGGCCACACCTTTCCCTCGGGCGACCCTCGCGAAGCGCGTGAGCACGAGGGAAAGGTGTGGCCCCGGGCGGACAATTAAGTGCGTTACTCGGCAGCTGCCTTGAACTTGTTGTAGTTGATCAGGCAGCCAGCCTTGACGATGGCACGCTCCTCTGCCGTCATATCGGCAATGTAGAGCTCAATCTGCTCGACCGCACCATCGGCGCGCACCACGTAGGCGGCGATGCCCTTCAGGTCGCCATCGAGCGCGGCGCGGATACCCGGCACAAAGACGTAGTCGCCCACCTCAAAGCTGGGCTCGGCCTCCATCTGGAAGGGCACCATGCCCCAGTTCATCACGTTGGAGCGATAGCGCTTGGTGGCGTACTCGTGGACGATGTTGGCCAGGCCGCCAATTACGCGCTGGCAGCTCGCGGCCTGCTCGCGGGCAGAACCGTCACCGGGCTTCTTGGCATAGAGCATGGAGCCGTACTCAGTCGCCTTGGCATCGGCCGCGACACCCGCGCCGGTCAGCGCCTCAAACACGCTGGCAAGCTCGGCATCGAGTGCCACCAGGTCGCCCGCTGCCTCGCCGGCAACGCGGCGCTTTTCCACCGCGTCGACCTCCTTGGAGCGGCCCACGTAGGCAGGGTCGCGACGGCTGAGCGTAAACTCGGCCAGACCCAGCGGGTTGGAGCGGAAGGAGCTCGTCTCGCCCGAGGGAATGAGCTCGTCGGTCGTAGTGACCGGGTCCATGATCTTGGAGCACACCTTGAGCAGGATGTCGTCGCCGAGAGGCTCCATCGCGGGCCACGGCTTGATGTTGGGGCCCTCGACCAGCTCGTCGGCCGGCTCAGCCTTGCCAAAGCCCCAGTACACGCGCTTCTTGTACGGCGCGTCGTCAAAGGTGTACTCGCAGGCCTCGTCCCAAATCTCCTCGGGCAGGTCGGTCGCCGGCGTCAGGACGCCGCCGTTGGCAGCCGTCGCCGCAATGGAGCGGGCGTCCATCAGGGCCACGGCGCTCAGCTGACCGTTGCCCGGCTTGGAACCCTCGCGATTGGGGAAGTTGCGCGTGGTGTGGCGGATCGAAAGGCCGTTGTTGGCAGGCGTGTCGCCGGCGCCGAAGCACGGGCCGCAGAATGCCGTGCGCACAATCGCGCCGGCCTCCATAAGGTCGTAGATGTAGCCGCGGCGTGTAAGCTCGAGTGCCACGGGCTGGCTCGTGGGATAGACCGACAGCGAGAACTCGCCGCAGCCGGTGTTAGCGCCCTTGAGCACGCGAGCAGCCTGGACCACGGAGTCGTAGTTGCCGCCCGAGCAGCCGGCGATAACGCCCTGCTGCACGTGCAGCTTGCCGTCGACGATCTTGTCGAGCAGGCTAAAGTGCGTCTTGCCCTCGCCGATCTTGGCGGCCTCGAGCTCCACCTCATGCAGGATGTCCTCGAGGTTCTCGTTGAGCTCGTCGATCTCAAAGCCGTTAGAAGGATGGAACGGCAACGCGATCATGGGCTTGATACTCGACAGATCGACTTCGACGCAGCCGTCGTAGTAGGCAACATCGGCGGGCTTGAGCTCGCGGTAGTCCTCGCCGCGACCGTGCATGGTCAAAAACGCGTGCGTGTCCTCGTCGGTGGCCCAGATGCTCGACAGGCAGGTGGTCTCGGTGGTCATGACGTCGACGCCGTTGCGGTAGTCGGTCGTCATGCTCGCGATACCGGGGCCCACGAACTCCATAACCTTGTTCTTAACGTAACCCTTGGCAAAGACGGCACGGATGATGGCGAGTGCCACATCGTGCGGGCCGACGCCGGGGCGCGGGGCGCCCGTGAGGTAGATGGCGACGACACCGGGATAGGCGACATCGTAGGTGTCGCGCAGCAGCTGCTTTGCCAGCTCGCCACCGCCCTCGCCCACGGCCATGGTGCCCAGAGCGCCGTAGCGGGTGTGCGAGTCGGAGCCCAAGATCATCTTGCCGCAGCCGGCGAAGTTCTCACGCATAAAGGAATGGATGACCGCGATATGGGGCGGAACGAAGATGCCGCCGTACTTTTTGGCAGCCGAGAGGCCAAAGACGTGGTCGTCCTCGTTGATGGTGCCACCCACGGCACACAGCGAGTTATGGCAGTTGGTAAGCACGTAGGGCAGCGGGAACTGCTCCATGCCCGAGGCACGCGCCGTCTGGATGATGCCGACAAAGGTGATGTCGTGGCTCGCCATGGCATCGAAGCGAATCTTGAGCGCCTCGGGGTCGCCGGACGTATTGTGTGCCTGAAGGATCGAATACGCGATGGTGCCGCGCTTGGCATCCTCGGGTGTCTGCGTAATGCCGCGCTCAGCGGCCTCGGCCGCAGGCACAACCTCGCTGCCGCCGCGCAGGTAGATGCCGTCCTCGTACAGCTTGACCATACTGTCTCCCACTCTGCCCAAAAGATTTGGGCGCATAGCATACATTCGTTCAATATCGTGCCATAGAACGGTTGCGAGTGGGTTACGAATCTACACGTTCACTTTATCTCAGTAAAGCAAAGGACGAGCCCCTTGCATCACTCTCTGGACAAAGAGTGTCCCAAAGTGCCGGCACAAAAGGAACGTCCCCAAGTGCCAAGTGCCGCAAGAATGTCCCCTTTGACCAGTCATTTAAGAACGTCCCCAATGACTACCGCATCCGGAGCAAGGCAACGCCGCAGGTAGAGGACGGACAGCGAGCGACGTCCAGAGCGAACAAGTTGGCATGAAAAAGGCAAGGTATAGACCTTCTGGTCATGCCTTGCCTTTTGAATGACAAATTGTCGCTCTGGGCGGCGCGCAGCGTCGGCCCGTTACGCGGTTTGGTAAAACCGCGTAACTACAAATCCCCGCCGGCGCCCAGCAGCTTGCGCATGACTTGCTCGGGGTTAACTGAGCCGTCGCGCGGGGCCAGAGCGGTGATCTTCTTTTGCATCTTGTACTCGTGCAGCTCGTCCTCGAGCTGGCGCACGCGGGCGCGGAGCTTCTCGTTCTCGCGTTCGCGCTCCTCGGCACGCTCCTTCATATCGAGGATGCGCACCACGCCGGCAAGGTTGATGCCCTCGTCGGTCAGCTGGTTGATGAGTTCCAGGCGCTCGATATCGGCACGCGAATACAGACGCGTGTTACCGCCCGAGCGCTGGGGGTTCACCAGTCCCTTGGACTCGTAGACGCGCAGAGTCTGCGGATGCATGCCGGTCAGCTCGGCCGCCACACTGATCATGTACAGCGGTTTGTTCCTATTGTCCTCGGCCATGCTACCTGACCCCTTTCCGTCTCGTTATCGTCCATCATAAGCCCGCGGGCGCGGGCGTGCGCCACGACCGCCCTAGTACGTCGCCTTGTAACGGTTGACCTTCTCGCGATAGTCGCGCGTGTCGGCCTCACGCAACTTGGTCATGGCGTCGCGCTCATCATCGGATAGGTTCGTGGGGACCTGCACCTTGATCTCGACGAGCAGCGCGCCCGTACGGCCACGGTGCTTAACGTCGGGCGCCCCCATCTCCTTAAAGCGGAACTTCTTGCCCGTCTGGGTACCCGCGGGCACCTTCAGACGAACCGTCGCACCGCCGGGCGTGGGCACGTCCACCGTGCAGCCGAGCGCCGCCTCGTAGACCGAGACCGGTACCTCCATGGTCACATCGGCGCCCTTGCGCTTAAACAGCGGGTGCTCCTCCACATGCGTGGTCACGACCAGGTCGCCGCGCTCGCCGCCGGCAACGCCGTACTCGCCGCGACGCTTGTAGCGCAGCTTGCCACCGTCGACCGCGCCCGCAGGCACTGAGACCGTAATTGTCTGTTGCTCGCCCGTCGAGGGAATGCGGTAGGTGACCTTGTGCGTCACGCCGCGAAACGCGTCCTCGGCCGAAACATCGACGGTCAACGACAGGTCGCCGCCCTTGCGAGCACGGCTGCGGCCCGCGCCGGCACCGGCAGCGCCCGCAGCCCCGGCAAAGCCCGAGCCCCAATCGCTGCCCCAGGCGCCGTTGCCGCTAAAGATGCTGTCGAAGATATCGCCCCAGCCGCTGGCGCCTGCGCCGGCACCGTAGCCGCCGCCATACGCGCCGCCCGCGCCCGGCATGCCGCCAAACATGAGCATCTGGTCGTACTCTTTGCGCTTCTTCTCGTCCGAAAGCGTCTCGTAGGCCTCGCTGATCTCCTTGAACTTGGCCTCGTCGCCGCCGGCATCGGGGTGATATTTTTGCGCGAGCTTGCGAAACGCGCTCTTGATCTCTTTGTCGGAGGCGCTCTTGGATACGCCCAGGATGTCATAGAAGGTTTTGCCTGCAGCCATCGTAGCTCCTCTCCTGTTACGTCCGCCGCCCATGCAGACGACGGCTCATGCTTTCATATGGCACTAGGCCAGAAAGGGCCCCGGGTGTTGCCCCGGGGCCCTTCTCAATTACTCCTCGGTGCTCTCGGCCGTATCGGCCGTAGCATCCTCGGGCGCCGCTTCGGGCTCCGGTGCGGGGCGCTTCTCGCCACCGTAGGTCACCGTCACCATCGCGGAACGCAGGATGCGATCCGCCATGCGGTAGCCCTTCTGGTACACATCGTTGACGGTCTCGTCATACTGCGATGCGTCCTCGACGCGACCCACGGCCTGATGCTCGAGCGGATCGAACGCCTCGCCCTTGGGGTCGATGGGCTCAACGCCCTCGTGCGCAAACACATCGAGCAGCTTGGCATGTACCGCGTCAACGCCATCGACGAACTGCTTAAAGTCGTCGGAAAGCTCTTGACTGCGGGCATGGTCGATCGCGCGCTCGATATCGTCGATCACCGGCAGCAGCGCGGTGACGAGCTTCTCGGTCGCGCGCTCGCGCTCGGCGATACGCTCATTGGCGGTGCGGCGACGGAAGTTCTCCCAGTCGGCCTGCAGACGGGCGGTACGCTCGGTGGCGTCCTTTGCCTTGTCCTCCGCGGCCTTCTGGGCCTCTGCCGCAGCATCGAGCTCGCTGCGCACGTCGGCGAGCTCCTTTTGGGCCTGCTCGAACTTGAGCTTAAAGTCGTTATCGGCGGCTTCCTCACCGGCGCGGATAGCGGCTTCCACCATCTCGTCCTCGGTCATCGTCGCCTCCTTGTTGGAATCCTCTACCTGGTTCTCGGCAGCCTCGGCGGCCGGGGCCTCGTTGGCCTCGGTATCGTCGACGGCCTCTACGGGAATCTTCACGTCCTTCTCCTCAGAGTCAACGGGGGCGGCGCCAGCGGCAGCCGCCTCCGTGCGAGCTTTACGGGCGGACATGATTACTTGTCCTCGTCGTCCACAACCTCGTAGTCGGCGTCGACGACGTCATCGTCGGCAGGCTGGGCGCCGGCGGCACCGTCGGTCTGCTGCTGAGCGTCGGCGTAGACAACCTGAGCCAGCTCGTAAGCCACGGACTGCAGAGACTCGCCGGCGGCCTTGATGGCCTCGACGTCAGAGCCCTCGAGCGCCTTCTTGGCATCGGCGATAGCGGCCTCGGCCTTGGACTTCACGTCGGCGGAAACCTTGTCACCGAGCTCGTTGAGGGTCTGCTCGGTGGAGTAGCACAGGCTGTCGGTCTGGTTGCGGACCTCGACCTCTTCCTTCTGCTTCTTGTCCTCCTCGGCATGAGCCTCGGCGTCCTTGACCATGCGATCGACTTCGTCGTCGGAAAGCGCGGTGGAGCCGGAGATGGTGATCTGCTGCTCCTTGCCGGTACCCTTGTCCTTAGCGGAGACCTTGACGATGCCGTTGGCGTCGATGTCGAAGGTGACCTCGATCTGCGGCACACCGCGGCGGGCAGCCGGGATACCGGTCAGCTGGAACTTACCGAGCGACTTGTTGTCGCGGGCAAGCTCGCGCTCGCCCTGGAGCACGTTAATCTCGACGCTGGTCTGGTTGTCGGCAGCGGTGGAGTAGACCTCGGTCTTGGAGGTCGGGATCGTGGTGTTGCGGTCGATCATCTTGGTCATGATGCCGCCCATGGTCTCGACACCCAGCGACAGCGGGGTAACGTCGAGCAGCAGGATGCCCTCGACGTCGCCGGTGAGCACGCCGCCCTGGACGGCAGCGCCGTCGGCAACGACCTCGTCGGGGTTCACGGACATGTTGGGCTGCTTGCCGGTCATGGTCTTGACGAGCTCCTGGACGGCGGGCATACGGGTGGAGCCGCCGACGAGGATGACCTCGGTCAGATCGGAGAGCTTAAGCTTGGCGTCGCGCAGGGCATTGGTGACAGGCTGCTTGCAGCGCTCGAGCAGGTCGCGGGTGATCTTCTCGAACTCGGCGCGGGTCAGCGTGTAGTTGAGGTGCAGCGGGCCGGACTGGTTCATGGTAATGAACGGCAGGTTGATGGTGGTCTGCTGGGCGGCGGAGAGCTCCTTCTTGGCGTTCTCGGCGGCCTCCTTCAGACGCTGCAGGGCCATGGGGTCCTGACGCAGGTCGACACCGTTCTCCTGCTGGAACTTATCGGCCATCCAGTCGATGACGCGCTGATCCCAGTCGTCGCCGCCCAGGTGGTTATCGCCCGAGGTGGACAGAACCTCAAACACGCCGTCGGCGAGGTCGAGGATGGAGACGTCGAAGGTACCGCCGCCCAGGTCAAAGACCAGAATACGCTGGTCGGTGCCCTGCTTGTCCAGGCCATAGGCCAGAGCAGCAGCGGTCGGCTCGTTGACGATACGCTTGACGTTGAGGCCGGCGATCTTACCGGCGTCCTTGGTGGCCTGACGCTGCGCGTCGTTGAAGTAGGCCGGGACGGTGATGACGGCGTCGGTGACGGTCTCGCCCAGATACTTCTCGGCGTCGGCCTTCATCTTCGCGAGCGTCATGGCGCTCACCTGCTCGGCGGTGTAGTCCTTGCCCTCGATGTCGACGACGGCACGGCCACCCTGGCCCTCCTTGACCTCATACGGCACGGTCTTGATCTCGGAGGTGCACTCGGAATACTTGCGGCCCATGAAGCGCTTGATGGAGAACACGGTGTTCTTGGGGTTGGTGACAGCCTGGTTCTTAGCGGCCTTACCCACGACGCGGTCGCCGTCGGCACGGAAGCCCACGACGGACGGGGTGGTGCGATCGCCCTCGGCGTTCACGATAATGGTCGGAGAACCGCCCTCGAGGACGGCCATAGCGGAGTTGGTAGTACCAAGGTCGATACCAAGAATCTTACTCATTAGAAATTCCCTCTCTCTTGTGCGTTCGCGCCGCCTCGGCGGTCTGCCGCGCGGTGTTTCGGCTTGTCTTTCAGGATGTAGTGTATCCCCTTATGGGCCGGAATATACAAAATCTAAGTCAATTCATATAAGATTTCTTATTGCTGAGAGTTTAGGTTCTCAAATGTGCAGGTAGATGCGCTGATTGAGTTCTCGGTAAATCTATCGAGATCTATGTAGAGATGGCTGAGGTTTTGGTCCGGGGGTGCCTGGGGCTGCCTTTCGGAAAGCTCATCCCGGTTTGAGCGCGGATTCCGGGTCGCAGCTTCCGTCTGAAGGCTCAACCGGAAACCATATCCCGTTTTGAGAGCTGATACCGGGTCGCAGTTTCCGCTAGCGGGCCCAACCGGAAACTGCGACCCGTTTTCGGCCAAATAACGGGATGCCCTTTCCGCAAGCGCGCTCAATAGCTCAATATTTCAAGTCACCTTTAGCTAACATTTGCGCAGCTCAACGGCCCCACCTGCGCGTTTTTTAGTAAACCTTGGCATACTCGGCGAACGGTATGAAGATGCCGGCCAGAGGGTATTGCAAACGGTCGCTCCCGTGGTATGTTTTTGCCCGAATCAAACCGGCGCGCATCGCCTGTAGCGTCGGTCAACAGAGAGGAAACTACCATGGCTCATCCCGTAATTGATGCCGACGAGTGCATCGCTTGTGGCGTTTGCGTCGACTCCTGCCCCGCTGGCGTTCTGGAGCTCCAGGACGTCGCTACCGTCGCTGACGAGGACTCCTGCGTCGCCTGTGGCGCTTGCCAGGACGCTTGCCCCGCTGGCGCGATCACCGAGATCGTCGAGGAGTAACAACTCCCCCACCTGCACACTCAAAAGTACACCGTGTACAAAAAGGAGGCCTCCGCATCGCCGCGGAGGCCTCCTTTTGCATTCGTTACTAGGACAAATCGTCCTCGTAGGGCATTAGGTCTGCCAGATAGCCCTTCTCCTTGAGCATGGCCTCGATCTCGTCGAGGGTTTGCTCGTCCTCTGCCGCAATGCGATGGAAGTGATAGCCGCTGGTTACCGTCAGCAGCGGAAAGCTCTTGCCGCTCTCGATATCGTGCAGGTAGCGCTCAACATCGCGACGATTGCGGATGTCCAAGTCGGCCGTGATCTTGCCGTACACGCGGTGATTGACGATCACGTTGAGCACGGAGCCGCCGACGTCGACGATACTCGTGAGCTCATCGCCTGCCTGCTCCACGCTGTGGCGAACCTTGACCAAGCGCGTGGGCACGGCGGGGCTGCTGGGAGCCTCCTGCAGCACATAACCACGGTTGGTTGCCACGACATCGTGCCCATCGGCACGCAACAGGGCAATATCCTGAACCACGACCTGACGGCTCACGCCAACCTCGCGGGCAAGTGCACTGCCCGAAACGGGCTCCTTGGCTTCCTCGAGCACGCCCATGATGGCACGGCGACGCTCGCGGGCGTTCATTATTTACCGTCCAGCAGACGCAGGTGCTTAAGCGAGAGGTCGAGAATCGGCGCAGAGTGCGTCAACGCCCCCGAGCTAATAAAGTCGACGCCCAGGTCGGCCAGGGCGCGGATATTGCTGGCATCCACATTGCCCGAGCACTCGGTCTTGGCGCGGCCGTCGATAAGCTCAATCGCGGCAGCCATGTCGTCGTGGGTCATGTTGTCGAGCATGATGATGTCGGCACCGGCCTCCACGGCCTCGCGTACCATGTCCAGGTTCTCGCACTCGATCTCGACCGTCGTGGTAAACGATGCGTGGGCGCGTGCCATCTCGATCGCACGCGTCACGCCGCCGGCTGCGTCGATATGGTTGTCCTTGAGCATGACAGCCGTCGACAGGTTGTAGCGGTGGTTGCTGCCGCCACCGATCTCGACCGCGGCCTTCTCGAAGACGCGCATGCCCGGTGTGGTCTTGCGCGTGTCGACAAGCACGGTCTTGGTACCCTCGAGCGCCGCCGCCATTCGGTGCGTATAGGTGGCGATGCCGCTCATGCGCTGCAGGTAGTTGAGCGCCACACGCTCGCCCGAAAGCAGCACGCGCGCGTCGCCGCGCACCTGGCCCACGTGGTCGCCGGCGTGCACCTCGTCACCGTCGGCAACATCGAACAACACGGAGCTCTGCGGATCCAGCAGCTCAAAGGTGCGGGCGAACACGTCCAGGCCGGCGATGATGCCGTCGGCCTTAGCGATGAGCTCCACCGTGGCGGGGCGCGCCGTGGGGCACACGCTCGCCGTGCTCACGTCCTCAAAGGTAATGTCCTCGCGCAGGGCCTGCAGAATCAGATCATCGACGACGAGCTTCATGGTAATGGGATTCATGGTCTACTCCTCCACGGCCTGCGTACCGGCGGCACGGGCCAAATCATCGATTGCCAGGGTGTCGGCGCTCAGGGCGCGATG
>UQPL01000035.1:0-13615 GCA_900542895.1 uncultured Collinsella sp.
GCATGGATTCGAACCTCGGTCGAGGCGCGGGCGTAAAGCGGACTATTTCCTGTCGACTCGTGTAAGATTTCGAGTAGGTGTCGCGGCCCATCCGTGACCACTCCTTCTTCAAGCGACCGATCAGGGTGATACTTCGTGGCAGAGCGTCCGACATACAAGCTCAGGTTTCTCGATCCCAAGAAGCGCTTTCCGGCGATGCCCGAGCAGCCTGCGGGGCGCTCATATGGCGTGGTCTGGAAACTCTTTGGCGAGGACCCGCATGAATCATGCTATGTCGTCGAATTCGTCGGCAAAAGCCATGTGTCGCTTTTGGGCTACGTGAGCGTTTCGGGTGAGGTCTATAAGGTGGACCGTCCCGTTAACGAAGTATCGCTGCCCGACGATCCCGACATGCAGCTGATTCTTGACGAGTCCGATTCCAACATCGGTGAGATTGCAGTCAGGGGTACCGATGGGACGATGCGCTCCCGGGCGCGAGTCATCGGCTCTCCCGAAGGCCCCATGCGCGAGCAGTCCGATCACGAGACATGGAATTCGGCCCGCTCCCTTCCTTACGGCGAGTTCATGGCGTCGATGTTCCTGCGCTACGTGATATTTGCCAACTCCGAAAGCGCTATTGCGAACACGGCGGGCGTCGACGGTCTCGATGCGGACATGCAAAACGTTGTCGACAAAATAAAGCTCGTAAAGTTGCCCGAGCCGGTCGAGGTGTTTTTGGGCTTTAACACGGCACCGCTACCTGACGCTATCGAGACGCTGCTCTACCGTGTCGACCATGCCGAGAATCCGAGCGGTATCGAGCGTTATGCGGCCGCCCTTATGAGCGAGGTCGACTTGCCCCGACTGCGCACCATCGCCGCCAAGTCCGAGATGAGCCTGGCTCGCATCGATCGCTCAAAGCTTTTCTATCTCAATTTTGATCGTAGCCTGCTGGACCAGGACGAGATTGACATGCTGCTTGCCATCGAGTGCCGTCTCAACCGCCTCTCTGGCATCCTCGAGCGCATCGGGGCCGGATTGGCCCCTGCGGCATCCTCGCCGAGCCTTGAGGGCTGCGCGCTCTTTGATGCGTGGCATATCGCCAAGACGACCAACGATGTTCCCCGACTGCTCGATACGGCCTCGAGCGATAACCCGTGGGGCAAACCGGGTACGGTGGCTTGCCAGCCGGGCGGTGAGTGGGATGTGCGTACCCGCTTCGCGCGTATTGTCGAGGCGCTTAACGTGGTCACACGGCTCGACTATACCTATCGGGCAAACGTTGCCGAGGGGATTATGCTCGTTCGGTTTGGGCGGTCTGTCGTTGATGCCATGCCGCAACGTGAATACGACGCTCAGGATGACGCCTGGCGCGAGCTGGACGAGGACATGCGCGCGATCTGGGCCGCGGAGCACGATGCGCGCGTGGCACTTACGCTTGCGGCAGCGTGTTTTGCCGCGGGCACCTGCATCACGCGCTGCTATGTGCAGATTGCTGCTCCCGACAGTGAGCAGGGCGAGCGCGTTGTCGCAACGTATTTCTTTGGGCGCGCGGCCTATCTGGCCGATTGCGTGCCTGTCGCCAAGGATCTTGAGAGCATGGACATGGACGATATGCCGTGCAAGCGTGTGCTTGAGGCGTATGAGTCAACCGCTCCGGAGACGATTGAGCCTGCGGAGGTTCATGCTCGTCCGCGTGATGACCATCGCACACTGCCGCCGGCGCTGCGCGATCTGCTGCTTGCCGATACGGCTGACGAGTTGGAGGTCATGGAAGAGGACGACGACCCATACGTGGCCCGCGTTGTTGAATTGCGCGAGCAGGCAAAAGTCGACCGTACAGGTGCCTTTGAAGGCTTTTCCCGTCTTGTCGAGGAGTTGGAGGCTAAGTGCGCCGTCGCCGAGCTTTTGGCGACAGGTCCGGTTCAAACGCAGTTTTGCGATAACCAGCTGGTGCGCATGGTGCTACCGGTGTTGGAAGAAGACCGCTCTGTGCGAATCCTTCGTGCGCCCGATGCGCTGTACTTTGCCCAGCACGAGATCTGCAGCTTTTACGCCGAGCAAGAGGACTTTGAACGAGCGCTGCCCGAGGTGCGCCATCTTTACGATCTGGCGCGCTCGTCCATGCAATCGCACTTTGCGCTCATCAACGTGCTTGCGCGTCTGGAGCGTTTTGACGAGATTATCGAGGTGGCGCGCCACGGCCTACGTATTGCCAGCGATCGTTCTGCAATCGGCTACCTGTTCTATCGCTTGGCGTTTGCCTATTGGAATTGCGATCAGCTCGGCCTGGCGCTGGCTTGTTACCGTCTGGTGCCGCGCGGCGAGGAGTCGGGCAGTAGTGCGCTGGAAGAAATGCAGGGCCTTATGAATGAGATGGGCGTCAGCGAGCCTCCGACGTTCGAGGAGGCGGTCGAGACCATCCGCAAGGCTGGACTCGAGCTGCCGCCAGTGTCCGCCGTGACGAATCAGCTGGCAGATGCCGCTGTGCAACTGGTCGACAACGGCTTCTTTTTCCTGGCACGCGGTTGCATCTTCCAAATGTGGCGCACCATGGGCAACGACGAGCTCGGCTCCCTCAACCGCTCGCTGGGGTAGGCGAAGCCTCCAAGGGGGAAAGGATGCTAGGCAATTAGAAAATTTCCTCTTGCCCATCCTTGGCTGTTTGGTTACTATAGAACGGCTGTTACGGAGAGCTGACCGAGAGGCCGAAGGTGCTCGCCTGCTAAGCGAGTATGCCCCAAAAGGGCATCTGGGGTTCGAATCCCCAGCTCTCCGCCAGTTTAACCTTAAAGAAGGGTCCCATCGGGGGCCCTTTTTTATTATCGAGAAAGGGCGCTGGGGATTCGAACCCTCAAAAAAAGGAGGCATCCTTTCGGACACCTCCTTTCAGCGAGTGTATTGTTCTTCGATCTTACATCTCGGGCGCCTTGGCGACGGTCTCGCTTTCTGCCGTGAGTGGGCGGTTGTCGATGCGGCGGCCCAAGCGATCGAGCTTCACGAGCAGCCATTCAATGGGATTCGGCCCTGCGCCTTCCTCGTCGGCAACCAGGTCCATGACGGCGATCTTGGTGCCGTCCTGCTTGAGCGTAACGCTGCCCACCTTGTCGCCCACATGCACCGTGCCCGAAAGATCGTCGTAGCTAACCTTTTCGGTCACCTCGCCGGCAAGAGAAAACACGGTCGCTTGCGCCGTGGGATCGGCGAGCGTGGCGTCGATTGTCTTGTCCGTCCAATCTGTCTGGCTAATGCGTGCCATAAGCGGGTTGCCGTTGGCGGTCTTTTCCTGCGTGTTGGCGATCGCGACCGTGACCTTGTGGCCGTAGTACCAATTGGCAAGGGTTGCGGTATCGGTAAAGCGCTGGTCGGTGGTGGTGGAGTTCAAAACGACGGTGTAGATCTCGTCGCCGTCGCGGTTGTAGGCGCTCGTAAAGCAATAGCCCGCGTCGTCGGTGGTGCCGGTCTTGCCGCCGATGTTGCCATCTTGGCCCAGCAAATAGTTATGCGTGTCCATGGAATGCGAATGGTCGGTGCCGTCGGCGCCCGTGACCTCGATCCAGGAATCCTCGCTCGCTACGACCTCGCGGATCGTGTCGTTTTTCATGGCCTCCTGCATCATCAGCGCCACGTCATGTGCGGTTGAGTGCATATCGCCAGCCCACTCATCAAAGTCCAGACCATGCGGGTTTTCAAAAAGCGTACCGGTGCAGCCGAGCTTCTTAGCGCGCTCGTTCATGGCCTTCACAAATGTGGCCTCGGCGTCTTTGGTCTTAGGGTCGATCTTCTTGCCCACATATTCGGCGAGCACGATGGCGGCGTCGTTGCCCGAGGGAATCATCAGGCCGCGCAGCGCCTGCTCCACGGTAAGCTCGTCGCCTTCGAGCAAGCCGGCGGTCGAATTACCCACGGTGGCTGCGGCGTTGCTTACCGTGACCTTCTCGTCCATCTTGCAATTCTCGACGGTTAGGATCGCGGTCATGACCTTGGTGATCGAGGCGATCTTGACCTGCTCATCGGCGCCACGGGCATAGTAGACGGTGCCGTCTTTGACCATGACGAGGGCATTGGTCGCATCGATATCGGGCAGGTTTTCGGCCGTGATGCCGCGCGCATCGGCGGTTTTGCCGCAAACATTGTCGGTCGTGAGCACTTGGGCGCCGGCGACGGTGGGCACGCCAGCGGCAAGGGCGATAGCGCAGACAAAGCCGGCGGCAAGCTGGGCTGAGCGCTTTGCAAAAGAGGTGAGGGACTTCACGGATTTCGCTTTCGACGGGATGGTCTCTTCTGGAACTAGAGTATATCGTTTGCCGGCGTCGGCGATCATCGCGTGCGTGCGTGGCCCACATCCGCGCCCGAACGGGCACAAGGGTGCTTAAGGCCGACTTAATCACCCACACTTGTTGTGTGTGGCATGCGTCGCCTCGGGCATAATGGAGCGCGAGAGGAGCACGCATGAACGAGCGCATTTTGGTAGTTGATGACGAAAAGGCCATCGCCGACTTGGTTGGTATCTACCTTACAAAAGAGGGCTTTGATGTCCAGATTGCCTATAGCGGGGCCGATGCCGCCAAGGCAATCTTGGAGCAGGAGTTCGATCTGGCGCTGCTGGATGTCATGCTGCCCGATATCGATGGGTTTGAGCTGCTGCGTACAATCCGTTCCAGCCATACCTATCCCGTGATCATGCTGACGGCGCGCGATGCCCAGCAAGACAAGATCGAGGGCCTTTCGCTTGGCGCGGACGATTACGTGGTTAAGCCGTTCCGTCCGCTGGAGCTCATCGCGCGCGTGCACGCTCAACTTCGCCGCTACACCAGCTACGGTAGCCGTGCACAGGCGGCCGAGTCGCCGACCATTCAGCTCGACGGCCTGGAGATCAACCGCGATGCTCGTTCCGTGACAGTGGACGGTTCACCGGTTCGCCTCACGCCCATCGAGTATTCCATCTTGCTGTATCTGGTCGAGCATCGCGGCAGCGTGGTGGCCGTGGAGGACCTGTTCCGCGCGGTGTGGAGCGAGGATTTTATGCCCGGCTCCAACAATACGGTGATGGTGCATATTCGCCACTTGCGCGAAAAGATCGGCGACGACGCACAAAAGCCACGCTTTATCAAAAACGTCTGGGGCGTCGGCTACATCATCGAATAACGCTTTTCGCTTGTGAGGATCTTGATATGACAAAAGACGATAGGCAAGCGTTCGAGGTGCCCGATCGGCTCTTTGAATACGTGAGGTCGGTCGTCGACAACCGCGCGCTTGCAACGGTGCTGCTCTTTTTGCTGAGCCTGCTGCTGATTGGCATCGACAACATCGTCGGAATCTTGGCGGTGCTGCTTGTCGGCTTTTTGCTGATCGATCGATTTGAGATCGTGTGCCGCTGCGTGGTGATTGGCGGCGCCGCGTGGGCCATGACGTTGGCGATTGGCGCCATGGCGCTCGGCGGCATCGAAGGGCCGGTGCTGTTCGATGCCGGCTTTGTATTCAACATGCTTGGCTTTGTGCTGGCGCTTGCCGCGTGCGTGCTGTTCTTGTGTGGCCGCGCCCTGTACTACCAGGGCTACGAGCAGGGCGAGCAGCATGCCGATTGTGTGCTGGCCGCTCGTATTCAAGATCGCCTGATCGATCACCCCGACACCTGGGATAACATCGACGGCGACTTCTTGGAGGTCGAGGGCGCCCTTAACCGCGTGCGTGACCGTGAGCGCAAGGTGCAGCAAGCTCTGCGTGACGAGTCGCATCGCAAGGACGATTTGGTCACGTACTTGGCACATGACCTACGCACCCCGCTTGCCAGTGTGGTGGGCTATCTTTCGCTGCTGCAAGAGGCTCCCGAGCTGCCGGTTGAGCAACGTGCGCACTTTACGGGCGTGGCGCTCGACAAGGCGCACCGGCTCGATACGCTCATCGAAGAGTTCTTCGATATCACGCGCTTTGACTTCCACGATATCGTGCTCACGCGCGGCTATGTTGATCTGGGGTTGCTGCTGGCTCAGGTGGCTGACGAGTTCTATCCCATCCTCAACGAGCAGCATAAGGAAGCCCAAGTTGATATTCGCGAGGACCTGACGGTGCTCGTGGATGGCGACAAGATGGCTCGCGTGTTCAACAACATCATGAAAAACGCCGTTGCCTATAGCTATGAGGGCTCGACCATCACGATCGAGGCCAGACGCCGGGACGGCGGTGGCGTGCGCGTGCGCTTTATCAATCAGGGCGATCCCATCCCTGAGGCAAAGCTCAAGGTGATCTTTGAGAAGTTCTATCGCCTGGATGCGGCGCGTGCGACCAATCGCGGCGGCGCTGGACTGGGGCTTGCCATCGCCAAGGAGATCGTATGCGCGCACGGCGGTACCGTTGCATGTGAATCGACGCCCGAACACACGATATTCACCATCGAGCTGCCCGCCGCATAGCCAGTGTGCCCTTACAAACACTTGACAATGCGCTCACGTGCATATGAGCCGCGATTCCTACTATCGATACTGCTGAATTGATATCGATGTGGAGGTATGCGGTATGACGGCTGCTGCGGCTGTGGAGCCCACGGAGCTTGAAGAACTCATGAAAGCGCAGGCCGAGGCCGCGCACGAGCGCGAGGTTGGGGATGCGACTCGCCCCACGGCAGAGGATCTTGCCGCCTCGCCGACGCGCATCGATGTCGAGGGCCTCGACCTGTTCTATGGCGACCATCATGCGCTCAAGGACGTGAATATCAAGATCCGCGACAAGCAGATCACCTCGTTCATCGGGCCTTCGGGCTGCGGAAAGTCCACGTTGCTGCGCTGCTTTAACCGCATGAACGACGGCATCAAGGATTGCCGCATCGAGGGCAAGATTGCGCTCGATGGTCAAGATATCCTGGGCGATTACGACATCTGCCGTTTGCGCCAGCGCGTGGGCATGGTGTTCCAGCGCCCCAACCCGTTTCCCATGAGCATCTACGACAACGTCGCCTATGGGCCGCGCGGCATGGGCGTGCGCGATCGCGCTGTGCTGGATGGGCTGGTCGAGGATTCCCTTCGTCGCGCTGCGCTATGGGATGAGGTCAAGGACAAGCTCAAGGAGTCGGGCCTGGGTCTTTCGGGTGGACAGCAGCAGCGCCTGTGCATCGCCCGCGCACTTGCCGTGCAGCCCGACATTCTGCTGATGGACGAGCCGACCTCGGCACTCGACCCTGTGTCGACGCTGGTGGTGGAGCAGCTGGCCTGCGAGCTCAAAGAGACCTGCACGCTCGTGGTCGTTACGCACAATATGCAGCAGGCGGCGCGTATCTCCGATTCGGTCGCATTCTTTTTGCTGGGTGAGCTGGTGGAGCACGCGCCCACCGCGCAACTCTTCAAGAATCCGACCGATCCGCGCACGGCGGATTATTTGACGGGGCGTTTTGGCTGATACCATCTAGTAAAGGTACCTTTAGGGTTAAGATGCGGTCATGCCGGCCGCAAAGGGGTTCAACATGATCTATTACGTCGAGGACGATGACAACATCAGGGATTTGACGGTCTATGCGCTGCGCAAGCAGGGGATTGAGGCCGAAGGCTTTTCGTGCGACGGTGAGTTTAAGGCTGCCGTGGCGCGACGGGTACCCGATGCCGTCCTGCTCGACATCATGCTGCCCGATACCGATGGCTTGGCGATTATGCGTCGACTGCGTGCCGATCGCCTGACGGCGACGGTGCCCATCATGATGCTTACCGCCAAGGATACCGAGCTCGACAAGGTGATGGCGCTCGATGGCGGTGCCGACGATTACCTGACTAAGCCGTTTTCGCTCATGGAGCTCGCCAGCCGCTGCCGCGCACTGCTGCGTCGCGGCGGCATGGTCAAACAGGCAAGCGATGTGCTCAGCGTGGGCGACATCGTGCTCTCGCCCAGCCATCGTGAGGTGACTGTTGCCGGCGAGTCGCTTAAGCTCACCCTGCGCGAGTTCGACCTGCTCGAGTACCTCATGCGCAAGCCCGGCGTGGTCTTTACCCGCGAGTCGTTGCTGCAGAGCGTGTGGGGCTGGGACTTCGACGGCGGTTCGCGCACCGTTGACGTGCACGTGCAGACGCTTCGCCAAAAACTGGGCGAGCATGCCAGCGCCATCGAGACCGTGCGCGGCGTGGGCTACCGCTTGGCCGAGCCTTCTGCCGGTGATGGTGCCGAAGGTGACGACACCGCGGCCACCGCATCGGAGGAGTAACCCGTGGTCTTCGCCCCCCAGGGAAAACATACGCTGTCGCACCGCGTTTTTGTGACGATCTTTGTCTGCGCCATGGCGGTTATCGTGGCGTTTACGGTGCTGGGTGCGTTCTTTGTGCAAAACACCTTGGCGGATGCCACGAGTGCCAACCTGGCGCAAGAAACCGAGCTCATTGCTGCCGCCCTCGACGAGCAGCAGGAGCCCATCCCGTTCTTGCGTAGCCTCGATCGAGAGGACTTGCGCATCACGCTGATTAACAAGGATGGATCGGTTGCCTACGACAACGAGGCGTCGCCTTCCACACTGCCCAACCATGGCGATCGCCCCGAGGTCATCGAGGCCTTTGAGAGTGGTTCGGGTTCCGCGGAGCGCGCAAGCTCTACGCTCGACGAGATTATGCTGTATCGCGCCGTCGCCCTTGATAACGGCCAGGTTGTCCGCTTGGCGCAGGCCCAGCCTGGCGTTGCGGCGATTTTGCTGTCGATGGTGGCGCCGATGCTGCTTATCGCAGCAGCGGGTGCGGTACTCTCGTTTTTTATGGCGCGCCGCGAGTCCCGTGCCATCATCGCGCCTTTGCAAGAGGTGGATTTGGACCACCCACGCCGTAGCTATGAGCACGCCTATGCCGAGATGGTCCCCATGCTTGAGCGTATTGAGTCGCAGCGCCAGGAGCTCAAGCGCCAAATGGCGGTGCTGGCGGACAACGACCGTATGCGCCGCGAGTTCACGGCGAATATCACCCATGAGCTCAAGACGCCGCTTACGGCGATTTCGGGCTATGCCGAGCTCATCGCAAACGGCATGGTCGAGGGCGAGGGCGACCTGCGCAACTTTGGCGGTCGCATCTATCGTGAGGCGGGCCGCTTGGCAGCGCTTGTCAACGATATCCTTACGCTGTCTAACTTGGACGAGGCCGAGCGTGCAGCTGAGGGCGAGGCGGTGCCCATTGGGTCCACGGAGCCTATTGAGCTCTCGCGTGCCATCTACGCGGTCGAGCAGCGTCTTGAACAGGTCGCCCGTCAGGCGAATGTGACGATAAGTCATGAGACCAAGCCTGTGGTCATCGAGGGCGTGTCGCGCTTGATTGACGAGCTCATCTATAATCTGGCAAGCAACGCCATCCGCTACAATCGACCCGGCGGTACGGTTACGCTGCAGTGCGGCACCAACGACGAAGGCCATCCGTTCCTCGCGGTCGCCGACACGGGAATCGGTATCGCGCCTGAAGAACAGGGCAAGGTATTTGAGCGGTTCTATCGCGTGGACAAGAGTAGGTCCAAGGCACGCGGCGGAACCGGTCTGGGGCTTGCCATTGTCAAGCATGCGGCCCTGTATCATCACGCCACGCTCGATCTGTCGAGCGAGTTGGGCGTGGGAACCACCATTACGGTGACGTTTCCCATACAGCAGGACGAGCCATTCGCATAGCGATATAACATAGATATTGATGCAGACGCCGCATTTGACTTTCGGGTGCGGCGTTGTTGTGCAATTTTACGATTGCTTCCGACATTTTTACAGGAGAGCCTGTTTCTTATGTATAGAGTTTGGTCTCGGTAAAAAGATGCGATAACATACGGACAGTTTTGTCAATCCGAACTGGGGAAATGAAAGGCAAGCTGCATGACCCTTCTCGAACTGTTCCAGCTGCTGAAGAAGCACCTTCAGCTGGTCATCACCCTTCCGGTGGTCTGCGCGATCGCCATGGGCATCGTGTCCTTCGTTGCGATGGACAACACCTATACCGCGACGACGAGCATATACATTCTCGCCAAGACCGACGATAGCGGTCAGATGAGCTACAACGATCTCTCGGCGAGTCAGATGCTTTCCAACGATATCGCCACGCTGCTGGATAGCGATAGCGTTAAGAGCGGCGCAGCCAATGAACTGGGCCTCACCGATCTGGATGACTACAAGGTGTCTGTTTCCTCCGAGACCACCTCGCGTGTCATTACGCTTTCGGTTACCGGCACCGATGCCAAGGAGACGGCTAAGGTCGCAAAGGCCATGGCCAGCTCGGTGAGTACGGTCGCTCAGAACGTCGGCGCTGCCCAGAGCATCAACGTTATCGACGAGGCTAAGACCCCCGAAGCCCCCAGCGGTCCCAAGCGTATGCTGTACGTTGCTGTCGCGTTCCTCGCCGGTATCTTTATCGCAGTTGCCTATGTCGTTTTGGCAGACATGCTCAATACCCGCATCCGCGGTGCCGAAGAGGCAGAAGAGCTCCTGGGCATTCCCGTTGTTGGCCGAATTCCGGCTATGAAAGGTGGTAAATAGGCATGGCTAAGGCAAAGAACACCGATAAGCTCGTTGTACAGAATGCCGCCAAGACCCTTCTGGCCAACATCCGCTTTGCGAGCGTGGACGACCCCATTCGCACCATTACCGTCACGTCCTCGATTCCCAACGAGGGCAAGTCTACGGTTTCCATCAACCTTGCCCAGGCTATCGCCACGAGCGGCAAGTCCGTGCTCCTGGTCGAGGCCGATATGCGCCGCAGGTCCCTTTCCGATATGCTCGGCGTTCGTTCGCGCGGCGGACTCTATGCGGTCCTTTCCGAGCAGATCTCCATTGACCAGGCAATTGTCGAGACGGGTCAGAAGAACTTCTACTTCCTCGATGCCGAGCCGCATATTCCCAATCCTGCCGACATCATCGTCTCTCACCGCTTTGCCAAGTTGGTAAAGGCACTGTCCGCCAAGTTCCAGTACGTCATCTTTGATGCTCCCCCGGTCGGCACCTTCATCGATGCTGCCGAGATTGCCAGCCTGACCGACGGTACGCTGTTCGTGGTGCGCGAGGACTTCACCAAGCGCGAGGAGGCACTCAACGCTATCGGCCAGCTTAAGAAGTCCGAGAAGGTCAAGCTCATCGGTACCGTCATGAACTACTGCGAGACCGAGACCAGCGAGTACTACTACTCCTACTACACCAAGGACGGTAAGAAGGTTAAGAAGGGCTCCGACGATCAGGGGACTTCCAAAAAGGGCATCTTCACCAACCGAGCAAACGTTTAGTTGATTAAGGCTGACCTATGCGTGACATTCATTGCCATATCTTGCCGGGTGTAGACGACGGCGCCGCCGATCTCGATGAGAGCTTGGCGATGCTCGAGGCTGCCAAGCGGGCCGGTGTAACCAGAATCGTTTGCACTCCTCACTGCCGTGATCCCTATTTTGATTACGACAAGATGTGGGATGCCTTTGAGCTGCTGCGTGATAACGCTGACGGTTTTCCGCTCCAGATGGGCTTCGAGGTCAACCATCGAAAGCTCGTTGAACTTGGTATCGATGCCGCGGAGCACTTGCATTTCGATGGAACCAACGAGTTTCTGCTCGAGCTTTCGACACATGCCGATGCGTATGCGTTTAGAGAGTACGAGAACACGATTTACGATTTGCAGTGCCGTGGCTACCAGGTGATCATCGCTCATCCTGAGCGCTATCGTGCGGTTCAAAAGGATGTAAGCGTGGCGGAGCGCCTGGTCGATATGGGCTGCAAGCTGCAGGCTTCGGCGGACTTTATTGCCGGCGGTCGCTTTGGTCGCGAGAAAAAGCCGGCACAGCGCCTGTTCGATCAGAACCTGTACAGCTTCATCGCGAGCGATGCCCATAACGTGGGTCATTACGACTGCCTGGCGAAGGCTCGCGCGAAGTTTAGCGTACGCGGAGCTCATTTTCGCTAAAATCTGTCCCTAACGTTCGCATTGAATGAAAGGGCAGCCATGGATATCCAACTTAAGACGGGATGCTTTGATGACGCGGCGTTGGTGCGCCGCGTCATTTTTATGGACGAGCAGGGCTACGAGAATGAGTTCGACGCTATCGACGAGGATCCGAACTGCATTCATGTGACGCTCTATGTAGACGGCGAGCTTGCCGGTTGCTCGCGCGTGTTTCCCGAAGAGCTTGAGCGCGCGGCTGACGCAGAGGCTCCGGTGTCGCCGGCGTGCGACTTGGACGAAGGTGTCGCGGCGGGGGAGACCTACATTATGGGGCGCGTGGCCGTGCTGCCGAGCATGCGCCGTCGCGGTTTGGCGAGCAAGATTGTCGAGGCCAGTGATACGTGCGCGCGTGATGCCGGCGCCAAGCTCATTAAGCTGCATGCTCAGGAATACGTGCTGCCGCTCTATGCCAAGGCGGGCTACACGCAGATTGCCCCGGTGGACTACGAAGACGAGGGCCAGCCTCATGCCTGGATGGCCAAGCGCGTAGATGGCAGATAGGAACGTTCCTTTCCTGCCGGCAGTTTGGGACACTCCTTGGCAATTGGCGCATCGGAGCGCTTAGACATACAGTTTTTCGATTCCGTATGTATATATGCGCGCTAATGGGTTATAAAATCTAAGTCTGAACATAGCAGGTCTGCGATTCGGCTCGGGCGACCGGGCCGTTTTTGCGGACGGGGGTAGCGCGAAAGGACTGCACATGCGTCAATTTAAGACCGAGAGCAAAAAACTGCTCGACCTCATGATCAACTCCATCTACACCAATAAGGAAATCTTCCTGCGCGAGCTTATCTCTAACGCGAGCGACGCCGTCGACAAGCTCAACTTTAAGAGCCTGCAGGATCCGAGCGTCAAGATCGACCAGGGCGACCTGGCCATTCGCGTCTCCTTTGATAAAGACGCCCGCACCATTACCATCTCGGATAACGGCATTGGCATGACCGCCGAGGAGCTCGAGCGCAATCTGGGCACAATCGCCCATTCCGGCTCCGAGGAGTTTAAGACCGAGAACGCCGAGCAGCAGGGTTCGGATGTCGACATCATCGGCCAGTTTGGCGTGGGCTTCTACTCGGCTTTTATGGTCGCCAGCCACGTGAAGGTCGTCAGCCGCGCCTATGGCGAGGACACCGCTCACGTGTGGGAGTCTGATGGTCTTGAGGGTTACACCATCGAAGATGGCGAGCGCGCCGAGCACGGCACCGATGTCATCCTGACGCTGCGTGAGAACGAGAAGCTCGACGCCGACGGCGAGGCCGAGACCTACGATCGCTTCCTGACCGAGTGGGGCCTCAAGAGCCTGATTCAGCAGTACAGCAACTATGTGCGTTACCCGATTCAGATGATGGTGTCCAAGAGCCGCCAGAAACCCAAGCCCGAGGACGCCGGCGACGATTACAAGCCCGAGTACGAGGACTACCAGGAGCTCGAGACCGTCAATTCCATGACACCGATCTGGAAGAAGCGCAGCTCCGATGTCGAGCAGAAGGACTACGACGAGTTCTACAAGTCCACGTTCCACGACTTTGACGATCCTGCGCGCACCATCAGCTTCCACGCCGAGGGCACGCTCGAGTATGACGCCCTGCTGTTTGTGCCGGGACGCGCGCCGTTCGATCTGTACAGCAAGGACTACGAGAAGGGTCTGGCGCTCTACAGCTCCAACGTCCTGATCATGGAGAAGTGCGACGACCTGCTGCCCGACTACTACAACTTTGTCCGCG
>UQPL01000036.1:0-13478 GCA_900542895.1 uncultured Collinsella sp.
ACTGCGGGAATGGCCTATTTGCTCAATGTGTTCGGCTGAGATCGGAAATCAACCACCCTCCGCGAAATCTTAAGGAATTAAACAAACTGGTCGTCGGGCGCCAACAGAAGCTCGCCGTAACGCTCCATCAGCCCGTCCCTCAGCTGGCAGAATGCGGGGATATAGACGTTCAAGATGCGCTGAATCAAATCTTGAGCGAGCTTGTTGTCATAGATATGGACGTTCGTATTGCGGTCTCTGAGCATATCTAGCCAGGCTGCCTCATCAATAAAGTCGTAGAATCGGTACGACTCCTTCAAGATGGCGCGAGGAGACCCCGACGCGGCAAGCGTGGCGCCCTCATACTCGAGCAGACGCTTAAGAAGCTTCCAGCTCAGTTCAAATTGAAGATTGAACTTATTAATCAATCCACTCTGAACAAAATCATTGTTGAGATCCTGATTGGGCGCATCCTCAAGATTCGCCAAGGCACTGGCAAAGTTCTCATATTTTTTCATACAGAATCACACCATCCCTGGCAATTTCATCGAGCAATTGCTGCGATAAGGACTCGTCGAGATTGACGACATCTACATCTAAAAGAGTATCAAGACGTTCATCGATCAAATATGAGAAGCGGCCGAAATCCCGGCAACCTGCTACGGCGATGTCAATATCGCTCTTGGGCAAGTTGTCACCTCGAGCGCGAGACCCAAACAGCACGACCTTCTCGGCGTCACATTCCCGAGCAAAAACTTCGATTTGCTTGTACACCTTGTCGAGAGATGCCATTTGCACCCCTACAGCTTAATGTCAAAGTTGATCTCGGGAACGGTGGCCAGGTCGGCCAACGTCACGCCGTCGACGTACTTTTCGATCACGTCGTCCAGACCACGCCAGAACTTGACGGTCGAGCAAAGATCGCTGCGGGTGCAGCTGTTGTCGATGCCGTCGCACGCCACCGGAGCCGTGCTGCCCTCGACGGCACGCAAGATATCGCCGGCGCGCACCTCAGCCGGGTCCTTGGCCATCATGTAGCCGCCGCCCTTGCCGCGCACGCTCTTAAGCAGGCCCGCCTTCATAAGCGGACGCACCAGCTGCTCCAAATACTTTTGCGAGATATGCTCGCGGTCGGCGACCTCGCGCAGGGCAATCTTGCCCTCGGCGTCGCCAAGCGCTGCGATATAGATCATCAATCGGAGGGCATAGCGGCCCTTGGAAGAAATGAGCATACCTACCCTTCCATAACGCTGGGGACATACATAACCGATGAATTTGTCCCACATCTAGAAAAGTCGAGTGGATTAGTCGGGTTTTCCCTTGACTAACGCCGAACCCATAGTAACTTTATTCCGAGAAGATTCCTAGGGTTTAGTACACCTATGAGTACACCATATACAGAGAGGAACAGCATGAGCGCAAATCCGCTGCTTTCCATCGAAGGTCTGACCGCCTCCGTGGACGAGAAGACCATCCTCCACAACGTCAACCTCAACGTCGCCGCCGGCGAGACCCACGTGCTGATGGGACCCAACGGCGCCGGCAAGTCTACCCTTGGCCACCTGGTCATGGGCGACCCCGTCTATACCGTCAACGACGGCCGCATCGTCTTTGACGGCCAGGACATCACCGAGCTCACCACCGACAAGCGCTCCCGCGCCGGCCTGTTCCTGAGCTTCCAGGCCCCGGTCGAGATCCCGGGCGTGCCGCTATCGAGCTTTTTGCGTGCCAGCATCGCCGGCCGCCCCGGCCTGGAGATGAAGGGCAAGGAGTTCCGCCGTCGCGTCAAGGAGCTCGCGGCCGAGCTCAACATGGACACCGCCTACCTCAACCGAGAGCTGGGCGTGGGCTTCTCGGGCGGCGAGAAGAAGAAGGTCGAGATGCTCCAGCTTCTGCTGCTGCAGCCCAAGCTCGCCATCCTGGACGAGACTGACTCGGGCCTGGACGTCGACGCCCTCTCCACCGTCAGCCATGGCATGGACGCCTACCGCAAGAGCTGCAACGGCTCCATGCTCATTATCACGCACAACACGCGCATCCTGGAGCACCTGGATGTCGACCGCGTCCACGTTATGGTGAAGGGCCACATCGTGCGCGAGGATGACGCCTCGCTGATCCCTTGGATCGACAAGAACGGCTTTGAGACCTTCGAGCGCGAGGCCGCCGATCAGCGCGCCCAGGCCGAGGCCGCCGCTGCCGAGCAGCAGGCGTAAAGGGGCGACGCAATGACCAAGAACCGCACCGAGGTCGCGGACATCGACCGCAGCCTCTACGACTTCACCTATGGCGAGGAGGGATTCGAGCGCCTCGACGCCGGCATCACGCCCGACATCGTGCGCGAGATCAGCGCCAAGAAGGACGAGCCGCAGTGGATGCTCGATCTGCGCTTAAAGTCCCTCGAGATTTTCAATCGTTTTCCCGACCCGACGTGGGGCCCCTCCATCGAGGGCCTGGACATGGACAACATCGTCACCTACGTCAAGCCCAACACCGATCAAAAGCACGACTGGGAGTCGGTGCCTGACGACATCAAGAACACCTTTGAGCGCCTGGGTATCCCCGATGCCGAGCGCAGCTACCTGGCGGGCGTCGGCGCGCAGTACGACTCCGAGCTCGTCTACCACAACATGCAGGACACCGCGTCCAAGATGGGCATCGTCTACTCCGGCATCGAAGAGGCCCTGCACGACCCGCAGTGGGAGCCGCTCATCCGCGAGAAGTTTATGACGCTCATCCCGCCCACCGACCACAAGTTTGCGGCCTTGCACGGTGCCGTGTGGTCGGGCGGCTCGTTTGTCTACGTGCCCAAGGGCACCAAGCTCGACTTCCCGCTGCAGAGCTACTTCCGCCTCAACGCCAAGGGCGCCGGTCAGTTTGAGCACACGCTCATCATCGTCGAGGACGATGCCGACCTGCACTTTATCGAGGGCTGTTCCGCGCCCAAGTACAACGTGGCCAACCTCCACGCCGGCGCCGTCGAGCTCTTTGTGGGCAAGCGCGCGCACCTGCGCTACTCGACCATCGAGAACTGGTCCAAGAACATGTACAACCTCAACACCAAGCGTGCGCGCGTGGACGAGGATGGCGACATCGAGTGGATCAGCGGCTCCTTCGGCAGCCACGTGGGCTACCTCTACCCCATGAGCGTGCTCAACGGCCGTCGCGCCCGCTCGAGCTTTACCGGCATCACCTTTGCCGGCGCCGGGCAGAACCTCGACACCGGCTGCAAGGTCGTGCTCAACGCGCCCGAGACCTCGGCAACCGTCGAGACCAAGGGCATCTCCAAGAGCGGCGGCATCCAGACCTTCCGCAGCTCCATCGTGGCCACGCCCAAGGCCGAGGGCTCCAAGGCAACCGTGAGCTGCCAGTCGCTCATGCTCGACGACCAGAGCCGCTCCGACACTATTCCGGCCATGGACATCCGCGCCAAGAATGTCGACATCGGCCACGAGGCCACCATCGGACGTATCGGCGACGACAAGGTGTTCTACCTGATGAGCCGCGGTATCTCGGAGGAAGAGGCCCGTACCATGATCGTCAACGGCTTTGCCAACCCGGTCTCCAAGGAGCTGCCGCTAGAGTACGCCGTCGAGATGAACAACCTGATTAAGCTCGAGATGGAAGGAGCGATCGGATAATGAAACAGGAAACCAACACCGCTGCTACCACGCTCGAGCAGGTCAACGCGATGCCGGCTGCCACTTGGGGCTGGCTGAAGATGAATCAGACCAAGCTCGAGCTCTCTGACGAGCTTGCCGCCGCTCCCACCGAGACCATTGAGGTCGAGGGCTTGGACGAGCAGTTTACCGGCGTGGCAGACGCGTTCGACGCCGCCATGGACGCCATGGCCGAGCGCTTCCCCGAGCGCCGTGCCTCCGCCCCCGGTGATGCCGCCGGCCGCGCCCGCATCACGCCCGAGACCGAGCTCGACGTGCCCGCAACCTCCGTCTACCAGGCCGGCGCCATTAAGCTCGAGGAAGAGCTCTCCCCTGCTGAGGCCTTCGAAACCGGCATGGGTGAGGCTGCCTACGCCTACTTGGCCGAGCACGCTACCAAGCGCATCGTCATCGATGTGCCCGCATACAAGCACGCCACGGTTACCGTGCGCGTGAGCGGTGTCGATGCAGCCGCGGCCATCGCCGCCATCGACGTCGTCGCCCGTCCCCAGTCGACGCTCGATCTGCTTATTGCCCTGGACTCCCCCGTTGCCGGCGAGGGCGTCGTGGGATCCGTGCTGCGCGTGTGCGCCCACGAGTACGCCACCGTCAACGTGGCCTGCACGCAGACGCTCGACGATAGCTGGATCGCACTCGACGACACCGGCCTGTTCCTGGACGAGGGCGCGCGCGTCAACGTGCAGCACACCGTCCTGGGCGCTGGCGCCAGCGCCACCGGCCTTGCCGGCGACCTGCTGGGCGATACCGCCAAGGTCACCATCGATACTGACTACCTGGGCGCCCGAGAGCAGGTGCGCGACTTTAACTACGAGCTGCGCCACCGCGGTCGCAAGACCGAGTGCGAGATCGACGCCAACGGCGTGCTGACCGGCACGTCCAAGAAGGTCTACCGTGGCACCATCGACCTCGTGCACGGCTGCAAGGGTGCCGTCGGCACCGAACGCGAGACGGTGCTCTTGGCCAACAAGGGCGTCGACAACAAGACCGTCCCCGTCATCCTCTGCGACGAGGACGACGTCGCCGGCAACCACGGCGCCACCATCGGCCACGTCCGCGACGAGCAGCTGTTCTATCTCGCCTGCCGCGGCCTTGACCAAAACGCCGCCGAGGACCTGTTCATCCGTGCCAAGCTGGAGGACGCTGCGCTTTCCGCGACCGACGAGCGCACCCGCGCCGCCGTCGTCCGCTTGGGCAACAACCTGATCGACAATTTCGAGGAGGAGCTCGCATGATCGACACCGAGCACGTTAAATGCGACACCTGTACCGCACCGGAGCCTATGGAGCTCGACGCCAGCGACGAGGCCTCACGCGGCTGGCCCACCGTAGACATCGAGACCAATCCCTACAAGGCGCAGTTCCCGCTGTTCCAGCAGCACCCCGAGATCGCCTTCCTCGATAGCGCCGCCACCGCGCAGCGCCCTGCCTGCGTGCTCGACGCCGAGCGCGACTTCTACCAGCGCATGAACGCCAACCCCCTGCGCGGCCTGTACTCGCTGTCCGTCGAGGCCACCGAGGCCATCGCGAAGGTGCGCCAGCAGATTGCCAACCTCATCGGCGCCCCCCGGGCCAACGAGGTCGTCTTCACCCGCAACACGAGCGAGTCGCTCAACCTGGTCGCCAAGAGCTTTGCGCCAACGGTGCTCGAGCCCGGTGACGAGGTCGTCATTACCATCATGGAGCACCACTCCAACCTGATTCCGTGGCAGCAGGTCTGCCGCGAGACCGGCGCCAAGCTCGTCTACCTCTACCCCACCAAGACCGGCCAGCTCACCACCGAGGAAGTTCTTGCCAAGGTTGGTCCCAAGACCAAGATCCTGGCCGTGGGCCAGGTCTCCAACGTGCTGGGCGTCGAGAACCCGGTCAAGAACCTCGGCAAACTCGTGCACAAGTACGGCGGCTACCTGGTCGTCGACGGTGCGCAGTCGCTGCCGCACATGCCGGTCGATGTGGCCGACCTGGGAGCCGACTTCTTTGCCTTTAGCGCACACAAGGCCATGGGCCCTATGGGCATCGGCGTGCTGTGGGGCAAGATGGACCTGCTCAACGCCATGCCGCCCATGCTCACCGGCGGCGAAATGATCGACTCTGTCACCGAGCAGGACGCCGTCTGGGCGCCCGTCCCCGAGAAGTTCGAGGCCGGCACGCAGGACGCCGCCGGCATCTTCGCCACGGGTGCGGCACTCGACTACCTGGTCAACACCGTGGGTTACGAGAACATCCAGGCCCGCGAGCAGGCACTCGTCCACTACCTGATGGGCGAACTCATGCAGCTCGACTTTGTCCAGATCATCGGCTCCATCTATTGGGACAACCACCACGGCGTTGTGAGCTTTAACGTCAAGGGCATCCACCCGCACGACGTCGCGAGCATCATGGACATGGACGGCGTCTGCATCCGCGCCGGTCACCACTGCGCGCAGCCGCTGCTTACCTGGCTGGGCGTCGAGAACCTTGCCTGCTGCCGCGCCAGCGTGGCCTTCTACAACGACAAGGCCGACATCGACAAGTTCATCGCCGGCCTGCATCACGTTTGGAGCACGTTCAATGGGTAATCTGTACACCTCCACCACATTTATGGAGCACAACTCGCACCCCGACTACAAGTACGAGATGGATGCTCCCACGCACGAGCACGACGGCATCAACCCCAGCTGCGGAGACGAGCTCACTCTGCAGCTGCGTGTCGAGAACAACGTGATCGAGGAGGCCTCCTTTACCGGCCACGGCTGCGCCATCAGCCAGGCCAGCGCCGACATCATGGCCGACCTCATCACCGGCGAGACCGTCGAGGAAGCTCACCGCCTGGCAGAGCTCTTCCTCGCCATGATCCGCGGCGAGCAGCTCTCCGAGGAAGACCTGGAAGACCTGGACGAAGCCGCCCAGCTCCAGGACATCTCGCACATGCCCGCCCGCGTCAAATGCGCCGAGCTCGCCTGGGGCACCCTCGACGGCATGCTCGAGGGGCAAGCTAACCAGTAGTTTATGCCCCGAATCCAAGGTTTTTGATTGCCGAGCCGCCCGATACGGGCGGCTCTGTTTTTACCTAATGAGCGCGAACGCACAAAGTCCGCGCGTCCGGCGCCCCGTCTGACATTTGCCACACAGCCAGACGCGAGCACGGGCGTTTTCCACAGCACCAAAGGCCTGCGGCAGGGCCCCGGGCCCGCCAAGCAATGCGCCAAGCCCCGTTCTGCGAAGCTCCGACTCGCTTCGCGCCTGCCGCAGACGGGTCCCATAGGGAGCGGCGTGCATTTTTGCGAGTATTCAGCACGCCAAGCTGTGTGTATACGCATCGAAAGCGTTAATCAACGTCTTTAGGCGCATATATATTGTGCTTTAGAACAAGCATCGCGGTCTGACGGGACGCAGGCACGCGCTTCGGGGGCGCAACGGCGGGAATCAATAGCTTCGGGACCCGTATGTTGCAAGATTGCGGCGGTGCCGACAGCAACACGATGCTGAAAACTCCGTTTTTTGCACGGCGCAGACGGGGGTAGGCACGGGCAAACCCGGACCGAGCCGTTATTTTATGCAAGATGGCGATTTTTCTATGCATATTAAGAAGTGCAGTTACCGTACCAAGCTTTTAGAACAATGGTTGTGGCATATGGGCGACCCCAGCTGCGGTGCACAGGCAGTCCTACGCCACGTTTCGGCCAGTCTGCACCGCCGTTCGTGCACAGGCACGCACGATACGAGAAACGGTACTTTTGCCAATCCCCGTATATCGCTCAATCTGACGCACCGTAAAACCGGCATCGTGCAATCCAAGAATGACGATATTGCGCTGCGCCGACGGCGCGGCTTTAACCCCGTGGAGCGGAACCCCGAGGCTCTTCGCCATCTTGTCGGCAAAGGCGTGGCGTTCCCACTCCGTCTCTTTCATATCGCCCAGCGCTGGCTCGCCGCCGTCGGGCGTCGAAAGCGAATGGGTAATAAAGCCCTCGGCAGAACCAAAAAGCTCAAGCACGCAAGAAGGATCAGAAAATCCCCTCGCGACATCAGTCGCGTCACCGTCGTAAGCGCGCAAATGCTCGGCAAAGCTGCTCCAGGGATAACGCTCGATTAAGCTGATGCCAGCCTCCTGCGGATCGGCGTGTACGGAACGAATAGCCTCCATCACCTGCCAGTCGGTATCGAGCGAACGCCGGTCAAAACGGTTCTGGAACAGATGGCCTGTGCGCCCCGTGCGTTTATTGAACCGCCGCGCGTACGTCAAAAGCAACCGGTGCATCGCCGCGCTCATCCTGTCCTCGTAATCTGCAAGCACCAAATGCACGTGAGTGCCCATAAGACACCAGGCGATAACCGTCACGCCCTCCTCGCGGCAGCACTCGCGCATCAGCTCCAAAAACTCCCATCGGTCTTCATCGCCCTCAAAGATGAGCTGCTTGCCCGTACCGCGGGCACAGACATGGTAAAAGCCGGTAACCGTTCTCCAAACGCGCTGCATGGCGCTCCCTTCGCCGGGATCTGCTTACCATCCAATACAGCACGATTGAAGCGTGCCATCAAAACATTCACGCAAAACAATACACTCGCGCGGCCAAAGGCAGCAAACAGGCGGCGAACGGCACCGTTGCAACAGGTCAACCACTGCAACGCTTGCAAGAGCGGACCAAAAGCTTGCCCAAGACGGACCCCCTCTACGGAAGTTCATGACCACAGAACATAGAGTTAAACCGTTTCAATTAAAACTTCAGGACTTCTCGCTACGAAAACTGAGCCGTTCGCCGAATATTCCGTGCATTTCGCGGTATTATAGGGGCTGCATGTCATGTCCCTTTCGAAGGGTCGCCCGGCAATCGCCAGCCACGACCCCCAGACGGGACGCCAACACGATAGAGAGGAGAGGCATGCAGTACTCACAGGAAGTGGAGAACATGTGCCCCGTTGCCAAGGGTGCATACCACGGCCCCGCACCCATCCCCGAGGAGGGCAAGTGGGTCCAGGCTAAGGAGATTTCCGACATCTCCGGTCTTACGCACGGTGTGGGTTGGTGCGCACCTCAGCAGGGCGCCTGCAAGCTCACGCTGAACGTCAAGGACGGCATCATCGAGGAGGCCCTCGTTGAGACCATCGGCTGCTCGGGCATGACCCACTCTGCCGCCATGGCTTCCGAGATTCTTCCCGGTAAGACCATCCTCGAGGCCCTCAACACCGACCTCGTCTGCGACGCCATCAACGTTGCTATGCGCGAGATCTTCCTGCAGATCGTTTACGGCCGCAGCCAGACCGCGTTCTCCGAGGGCGGCCTGCCCGTGGGCGCCTCCCTCGACGACCTCGGCAAGGGCCTTCGCTCTCAGGTCGGCACCATGTTCGGCACCAAGGCCAAGGGCGCTCGTTACCTCGAGCTCGCTCAGGGCTACGTCACCCGCATGGCTCTCAACGACAAGAACGAGATCATCGCATTCGAGTTCCTGAACCTCGGCAAGTTCACCGACGCCGTTAAGGCCGGCAAGACCCCCGAGGAGGCCATCGCTGGCGCTATGGGCCACTATGGTCAGTGGGAGAACGCTGCCAAGTACATCGACCCGCGCACCGACGAGGAGACTCACTCCGTCGCCAGCGTGTTCCCGGTTCACGAGTAGAAAGGGAGGGAAATAACTATGACTGTTACGTTCGAAGGTTACGAGCGCCGCGCTGACAAGATCAACAAGTGCCTCGCCGACAACGGCATCGCCTCCCTCGAGGAAGCTCTGCAGATCTGCACCGACAAGGGCTTCAACCCGCGTGAGATCGTCAACAACACCCAGTCCATCGCCTTCCAGAATGCCGAGTGGGCCTACACCCTCGGTTGCGCTCTCGCTGTCAAGCGTGGCGCCAAGTCCGCTTCTGAGGCTGCCGCCATCATCGGCGAGGGCATCCAGGCCTTCACCGTTCCCGGCTCCGTCGCCGAGGACCGCAAGGTCGGTCTGGGCCACGGCAACCTGGGCGCTATGCTGCTCTCCGACGACACCGAGTGCTTCGCCTTCCTGGCCGGTCACGAGTCCTTCGCTGCCGCTGAGGGTGCTATCGGCCTGGCTCTGAACGCCAACAAGGCTCGCAAGAAGCCGCTGCGCGTCATCCTCAACGGTCTGGGCAAGGACGCTGCTCAGATCATCGCCCGCATCAACGGCTTCACCTACGTGAAGACCCAGTTCGACTACTTCACGGGCGAGCTCAAGGTCGTCGAGACCATCCCCTACTCCGATGGTCCCCGCGCCGCCGTTAACTGCTACGGCGCCGACGACGTCCGCGAGGGCGTTGCCATCATGTGGCACGAGAACGTCGACATCTCGATCACCGGTAACTCCACCAACCCCACGCGCTTCCAGCACCCCGTCGCTGGCACCTACAAGAAGGAGCGCCTCGAGGCTGGCAAGAAGTACTTCTCCGTCGCTTCTGGTGGCGGCACTGGCCGTACCCTGCACCCGGACAACATGGGCGCCGGCCCTGCCTCTTACGGCATGACCGACACCATGGGCCGCATGCACTCCGACGCCCAGTTCGCCGGTTCTTCCTCCGTGCCTGCGCACGTCGACATGATGGGTCTCATCGGCATGGGCAACAACCCCATGGTCGGTGCCACCGTCGCCTGCGCTGTCGCCGTCGAGGAGGCCCTCAAGGCCTAATCGCGCCCGCGCGATGCTCATATAGTTGAGCTTTGGAGCCGCTACCTTTCGAGGTAGCGGCTCTTTTTGTTTGCCCCGTCTCAAATTGGTTACTCTTATTAGAAGGTCCGATGTATCAGTTGCGGTGAAATACGGACTGAATTGCATCCATACAGGCCAAAACAGTCCGTATTCCACCGCAACTTATCAAATAGGCCGACCGAAGTGGCCGAGTCCATCTGACGCCCACCTGCCATATTTACCCTTTACCGATTTGCCGAGTCTTTGCGGCCCCATTGCCGATCACCCGTGCGACAATGCGCCGGACGAGAAAGGAATACGATGGAATCGACTGATGTACTGGTAATTGGATCTGGCATTGCGGGCCTTTGTGCCGCCATCGAAGCGGCACACACGGGTACAGCCGTCACTGTGGCAAGCGCCGGCAAGACCATGAGTGGATCGAGCTTCTTCCCGGGTACCTGGGGCCTCGGCCTCATCGGTCCCGTCGACGAAGACGACGAGCAGGACCTCATCGACACCATCTTGGCCGTCAGCGGCGGCGTTGCCGACCCCGAACTCGTCCAAGCGTTCGTCCACGGCATTCCCCAAGCGATTGACTGGCTCGAGCAAGACCTGGGCGTTGAGCTCCAGCGTCCGCAAAGCGCTGAGAGCGCTCAGCAAAATCAGTTTATCCCCTGCTTTGACCACAAGACGCGCATGTGGCGCGGCCTCACCCGCAAGCCCCTTGAGGACGCTCTGACGACCTGGATCGAGTCGCTCGGCATTCGCCTGCTCCCCCGCCATGAGCTTATCGACCTTGTTGAGGACACGAACGGCAGAATAACCGGAACCGCACTCTACGACCTTACCGAAAATCGAATCGTGCCCTTTGCTGCCAAGGCCACGATCATCGCAGCCGGTGGCACAGGCGGCCTGTTCGAGCGCAGCCTTACGTCGGCTGATGTACTCAGCTCCTCGCAGGCCATCGCACTGGCGCACGGCGCATCGCTTACTAATATAGAGTTCATGCAGATGATGCCCGGCTTCATCGAGCCCAGGCGTAACTTGGTCTTCAACGAGAAAACCTGGCGCTACGTACATGTAGACCAGCCGGTAGATATTGCCGACGACAAGCTGGACGACCTGCTCGAGCAGCGCTCTGGATATGGTCCCTTCACGTCACGCTTGGCCTCCCGTGCTATCGATCTCGTCATCGATCAGGCAGGTGCCGAAGGCCTGGCACTCCATTACGACTTCCCCTGCGAGGATGTCCCAGAGTTTGTGCAGACCTTTGCCACCTGGCTGCAAGACGAGCACGGCATCGCCCCGACTGACGAGATGCGCGTTGCGATGTATGCCCATGCCGCTAACGGCGGCATCAAGATCGATAAGACCGCGTACACGGGCGTTGAGGGCCTCTACGCTTGCGGCGAGGCGACAGGCGGCATGCACGGCGCCGACCGCATTGGTGGCTTATCAAGTGCCAACGGCATCGTATTCGGACGTATCGCAGGCGCATCGGCAGCCCTTGCAGCGCAGAAAGAGCCTGAGACAGCCCTGAAGGCGGATATCACCCTCCCCCAGTACGGCATTGCCACAACAGATGCCGAACGCCTGACACACAGCCTTAGGCACACGATGAGCACCTTTTGCATGATCAACAGGACCGAAACAGGCCTATCCGAGGCACTACACGAGCTTGAGGGCTTGAAGACGGAGGCAACGACCTTGAGCACACAGAAAGCCCAGGACAGCGAAGTCGCAGCCCTCGCCCGCCTGCAATCGCAGATTCAGCTGGCACAGGAAATGGTCAAAGCCATGCGCAAGCGAACCGAAAGTCTCGGGTCGCACTATCGAGCGGATTAAACCGGACACCTATCTAAAGCAGAACACAACCAATCGATATCCATGGGCCCCGTGAGCTCGAAGCAGCACGGGGCCCATTCGTGTCCGCACGACAGCGTATCCTTATTCTGAATACAGAGCGGACAAAGCCCGCATAGAAAATAGACCAGCGAGGAGGAGATATGGACAGTAGAGATATCGAGAAGTGGCGTATCGAACTTGATAGCTACGCCAATGTGGAAGACGGCGTTGAGTATTGGCTCGCACGCGATTTAATGGAACCCATGGGGTACACTCGATGGGAGAACTTCGCCGAAGTTGTTAAGAGGGCAAAAGTCTCATGCGAAACAAACAAAACTCCAGTTGATTCCCATTTTCGTGACACCACGAAAATGGTAACTGCCGGTGTCGCCGCTCGCGCGGTTAAAGACTACAAACTTACGCGCTATGCATGCTATTTAATCGCACAGAACGGAGATTCAAACAAGCCAGAGATCGCGCTCGCCCAGGCATACTTTGCCGTGCAGACGCGCCGCCAAGAGCTCATAGAGCAGCGCTTCGCAGAGATTCAGCGCTTGCAGGCGCGTCACTCGCTATCCGATTCAGAGAAACAGCTCTCGGGTATTGCGTTCAAACGCGGCGTGGACTCCAAAGGATTCGCGATCATCAAGTCGAAGGGCGATGAGGCGTTATTCGGCGGCAGAAGCACGGCGGAAATGAAGCAGCAGCTCGGCGTACCCAAGAGAGCGGCATTGGCGGACAGGTTAGCCGATGTCCTCATCAAAGCAAAGGACCTTACGAACTCGATGACGGCCTTCAACGCCGAGGAACACGACCTGTACGGCCTGGACCAGATCAAGCAAGAGCACGTCGAGAACAACACAAGCGTGCGTGGCAGCCTCATCGACCGCGGAATTGTCCCCGAGAACCTACCGCCTGCCGAGGATACAAAAAAGCTCGAGCGTCGCGTGAAGACAGACGAGAAGAAACTCAAGGAGGGTACTGACGGTTTTACCGATCCCCAGGGTAGGCTCGATCTGTGAAAGCGGCTGTGCCCTTTCGGGTTCGACCCCATGCGAGGTCAACAAAAAACGACCAGCCTGAGCCAGTCGCTTTAACAATCTTTGGGTGGGCCGTCAGGGGGTCAGCCTGCTGCGCAGGCGGTCACTGCGGCGCTTCGCGCCTTGCGCGCTGCGCTGGCAAATGCTTACGCATTTCCTCAGCTCCGCGCCCCGACGGGTTCGACCCCGTGCGAGGTCAACAAAAAAGCGACCAGCCTAAGCCAGTCGCTTTAACGATCTTTGGGTGGGCCGTCAGGGGGTCGAACCCTGGACCTTGGGATTAAGAGTCCCCTGCTCTACCAACTGAGCTAACGACCC
>UQPL01000037.1:0-13068 GCA_900542895.1 uncultured Collinsella sp.
GGTATTCGCACGAGAGCGGCATTCCCTTTGGCGAGGGCCTCATCAAGAATCGCTATGTGGGCCGTACGTTTATCGAGCCCACGCAAGAGCTGCGCGCCATGGGCGTGCGCATGAAGCTCAACCCGCTGCGCGACAACATCGAGGGCAAGCGCCTGGTCGTCATCGACGATTCCATCGTGCGCGGTACCACCATGGTGCAGCTCGTCAAGATGCTGCGCAACGCCGGCGCCAAGGAGATTCACATCCGCATCAACTCGCCCGAGGTCATCTGGCCGTGCTTCTACGGCATCGATACCGACGTGCAGTCGCAGCTTATCAGCGCCAACAAGACGGTCGACGAGATTTGCGAGTACATCGGCGCCGATTCGCTGGCCTTCCTTTCGGTCGAGGGCCTGCTGAAGGTCATGCCCAAGGGCGGTTACTGCGATGCGTGCTTTACCGGCCGCTACCCCGTGGCGATTCCCGAGAGCTTTGGCCGCGACAAGTTTATGGAGGGCTTTAAGCCCCGCAACCTGGATAAGCCGCTGCACTTTGACGACGACGCCGTGGTCGAGAAATACGACGACCGCAGCTGGGAAGAGGAGCACGGCGAGGCCTAAAGCCTGCCATGTAGGGACAGGTTTATTCTGGTAGGTTTTACCTGCTGTTTTGTTGATATGACGGCGTGTGCTGTTATGGCACACGCCGAAATGAACGCAACTATGAGCACCGTTTGGCGCCCGCGCGGCGCCACGGTAGTGGGAGAGGAAGGCTCAGATGAGCGACAGCAAGCATGTGACGTATGAGGATGCCGGCGTCGATACCGCTGAGGGCGGCCGCGCCGTCGACGCTATTAAGCAGATGGTCAAGGACACCAATCGCCCCGAGGTTATCGGCGGTATCGGTGGCTTTGGTGGCTTATTCTCGGCCGCCGCGCTTAAGGATATGGAAGACCCGATTCTGATTAGCGGTACCGACGGCGTGGGCACCAAGCTCGTGCTCGCCCAGATCATGGACCGTCACGAGACGGTGGGCCAGGACCTGGTCGCTATGTGCGTCAACGACATTCTGGCTTCGGGCGCCGAGCCGCTGTTTTTCCTGGACTACGTTGCCATCGGTCACATCGAGGCCGAGCACATGGCAAAGATCATCAAGGGCGTGGCCGATGGCTGCAAGCTCGCGGGCTGCGCGCTCGTGGGCGGCGAGATGGCCGAGCACCCCGGCGTCATGGCGCCTGCCGACTACGACCTCGCCGGCTTTACCGTGGGTGTCGTCGATCGTCCCAAGATGCTCGACCCCGCGAACGTCCGCCCCGGCGACGTGATTCTGGGCCTGCCTTCCACCGGTGTGCACTCCAACGGCTACTCGCTCGTGCGTAAGGTCATCGGCGTCGACGGTATTAAGCCGGGCACGCCCGAGGCCGCCGCTAAGGCCGAGGAGCTGAGCCGCCCGCTCGAGGAGCTTGGTGGTGCATCGCTGGCAGACGCCCTGCTGGCCCCCACGCGCATCTACGTCAAGCCGATTCTGGAGCTGCTGCGCGGTGGCGCCAACGTTCATGCCATTGCCCACATCACCGGCGGCGGTATTACCGAGAACCTCAACCGCGCGCTCGCCGACGACGTCGACGCTGTGGTCACCCGCAACGGTGCCGAGATGGGCTGGGACGTTCCGCCCGTCATCACCTACGTGTCGCGCCAGGCCGAGCTCGCGCCCAACGAGGCATGCAAGACCTTCAACATGGGCGTTGGACTGTGCCTGATCGTCGCCCCCGAGGACGAGGCCGCGGTTACCGAGGCCCTGGTCGCGCTGGGCGAGAAGCCGTTCCGCGTGGGCGAGTGCGTCGAGGGTTCCGGTAAGGTCGTGTACTCCGATGAGCGCTAACGAGCAGATGGCTGCTGCCGAGGGCCTGGGCTTTGTGCCCTACACCCGTCCGACCGGCACCGATACGGCCGAGCCACTCAAGATCGGTGTGCTCATCAGCGGTTCGGGTACCAACCTGCAGGCGCTGATCGATCTGATCGCTGCCGGCAAGCTCAACGCTTCGATTGAGCTTGTGGTGTCGAGCCGTCCTTCGGCTAAGGGTTTGCAGCGCGCTGAGCGCGCGGGCATCCAGACGCTCACGCTGTCCAAAGATGTCTATGCCGACCCCATCGCGGCTGACGAGATCATCGCGCATGAGCTGCTCGAGCGCGGCTGCGAGTACGTGGTGATGGCCGGTTACATGCGCATGGTGCACACGCCGCTGCTGGCGGCGTTCCCCAACCGCGTGGTCAACCTGCATCCGGCACTGCTGCCGAGCTTTACCGGTGCCCATGCGATCGACGATGCGTTTGCGCGCGGCGTCAAGGTGACCGGCGTGACCGTGCACTTTGCCAACGAGATCTACGACAACGGTCCCATCATCGCCCAGCGTGCGCTGGCTGTTGAGGAGGGCTGGGACGTCGACACGCTCGAGGAGCACATCCACGCGATCGAGCATGTGCTGTATCCCGAGGTCGTGCAAATGCTCGCCGACGGTCGCGTTCACGTGCTGGAGAGCGGCAAGGTCGCAATTGATGCGCCTCGCGGCTAGCGGCGCACAGTACAATTTAGCCGAGTAGTCAGGGTGGTCATTGGCGCCAAGGCGCGCGTGGCCACCTTCTGTTTTTGGGTAGTCACCTGCGACGGTCTTTAACGACTAGTCATTCAAGAATGTCGCAGGTGACTAGGCGAGAGAGGTGAGCGCATGGTGGATAACGAAGCGCTGTTTACGCCTGAGCTGGTGTTTTTTGATTGGGAGTGTGCAACGCCGGATGAGGTGTTCGCGCGGCTTGAGGGCGAGCTTGCCCCGCGCGGCTACATTGCGTCCGGTTGGCTCGACGCCGTTCGCACGCGTGAGGATGCCTATCCCACGGGTCTCGCCATGCCGGCGGCAAACATCGCCATTCCGCATACCGATCCGGGATTTGTGGCCAAGCCCTATATTGCGGTGGTAAAGCCCGCCGCACCTGTGACGTTCAACGCGATGGCGGGCATGGGCGCCCCGGTGCCGGCGCAGATCCTCATCAACCTGGGCATTGCCGAGCCGGGCGGCCAGGTCGAGGCTCTGCAAGCGCTCATGAATATCTTTATGGACGCCGACGCCGCGGCCGACGTGCTCGGCCAGACCACGCCTCAGGGCATGGTCGACGCCATCCGCCGCCACTTTTAAGGTCGGCGCTGGGGGACTGTCCCTAACTGCCACATCTGTCCTCTTTGCGCCAAGTGTGTCGCGGGGGCTGCGTTGTGACACAATGGCGTTTGTTCGATTCGTGATGCGAAAGGCCAAACATGGCAAATAAGAAAAAGAACCCCGAGGTCGCGCCGGCGTCCGAACAACGGTCCCGCGCCGCCTCCAGCTCTCGAAAGAAGCAGCGCAAGACCTATGTGTCCAAGACCGTCAAGATTGTCCTGGTGGTCATCGGCGTGCTGGCGATGCTGCTCTCCGTCTCGGCCATGGCGTGCTCCGGCCTGATGTCGCAGACCGAAAGCGCCGGCTCGGGCTATAAGCTCACTGGTGGCGTGGCTGCCACCATCAACGGCACCAACCTCACCGAGGACACCGTGACCAAGCAGATTATGAGCATGCGCACGTCCTATGGCTACACCAAGGACAAGGACTGGGCACAGTACCTGGTCGACAATGACCTTACGCCCAAGAAGTACCGCAAGCAGCTCATCGACTCCTACACGCAGCAGATTCTGCTTCAGCAGGCGCAGAAGGAAAATGGCGTGACGGTGTCGGACAAGGAGGTTGAGAAGGCTTGGAAGGACGCGTGCAAGAGCGCGGGCGGTGCCAAGGCCTTTAAGAAGACCCTCAAGACCTACGGCTATACCGAGGACACCTACAAGGACTCGCTCAAGGAGAGTCTGGCGCAACAGAAACTCAAGGATGCCGTCGCGCCCACGAGCAAGCCCAAGGACAGCGAGATTGTCGATTACATCAACGAAAACCTGTCCAGCTACAACGATGCCCGCCGCTCGTCGAACATCCTGATCAAGGTTGATTCCGACGCTTCCGACGAGGACAAGGCTGCCGCCAAGGCCAAGGCGCAGGAGTGCCTGGACAAGATTAACTCCGGTGAGCTGAGTTTTGAGGACGCCGTTGAGCAGTACTCCGAGGACACAGGTTCCAAGGAGAAGAAGGGCGATGTGGGCTGGGATAAGCTCACCACCTTTGTCGACAGCTACCAGACGGCGCTCGAGGGACTCAACAAGGGCGACGTGAGCGAAGTCGTCGAGTCGACCTATGGCTACCACATCATCAAGTGCACCGACTACTTCCATGTCGATAATCAGGTTGATGACATCAACCAGGTGCCCAAGGACATCAAAAAGTACGTCTCCAACGTGGTGAAGACGCAAGCGGCCAGCACCGCGTACAGCGAGTGGCTGGAGCAGTACAAGAAGGATGCCGACATCACCGTCAACCCCATGCCCAAGGACGTACCCTATAACGTGAGTCTGAAGGGCGTCACCAAGAGTTCGACCGACGATTCGTCGACGACTGAGTAACCATGGGGCGGTGCTCGCGTGAGTGCCGCCCACGCTATTAGAGAGGATTTGCAGATGACCAACGAAGAGCTGCAGAAGGAAATGATCGCCGCCATGAAGGCCAAGGACAAGGTTCGCCTGTCCATCATTCGCCAGGTCAAGGCCGAGGTGAAGAATATCGAGGTTAACGAGCGCCGCGATGTGACCGAGGAAGACGTCAACAGCATGATCAAGCGTCTGATCAAGCAGACGAGCGAGACGCTGGAGATGTCCATCAAGGCCGGCACCGACCAGGAGCGTACCGACAACCTGACCGAGCAGGTCAAGATTCTGGAGAGCCTGCTGCCCGCGCAGGTTTCGGGCGAGGAGCTCGAGGCCCTGATCGAGCAGGTTATCGCCGAGCTGGGCGCCACGTCCAAGAAGCAGATGGGCCAGGTTATGGGTGCACTCGGCAAGGCCACCGGCGGCAACTTCGATAAGCCGGCCGCGGCAAAGATCGTCGGTGCAAAGCTTGCGTAAGGGCCGAGCGGTACATAGTTGATGTCGAGGGGGCGTGACCATTGCGGTCGCGCCCCTTTTTTGTTGTCCGATGAAGGGCGCCTCCCCTGGCTGGTCATTGGGGATACTCATTGGGGACAGACTTAAATGAGTGCCCAATGAGCGGGTACTCATTTAAGTCTGTCCCCAATGAGTGGGTGGAAGGTTGCGGGTTCTTTACGGGAATGTAGTGTGGGCTGCGGAAACGTGATTCTTTCCGTACAATAGTTCAACTCGTGTAAACGCAGGGAAGGGACATTCATGGCAGACATGATCGAGATCAAGCATCTCAACAAGTACTTTGGCGACCTGCATGTGCTCAAAGATATCAATCTCACCGTCAAGCGCGGCGAGAAGCTCGTAATGATCGGGCCTTCCGGTTCGGGTAAGTCGACGCTCATCCGTTGCGTCGATTATCTGGAGGAGCCAACGTCGGGCGAGGTCGTCATCGACGGCACGCCGCTCACCAAAAAGAACCACCTGGAGATGGCTCGCAAGTATAGTTCCATGGTGTTTCAGCAGTTCAACCTGTATCCCAACATGACGGTGCTCGGCAACCTGACGCTTGCGCCCATCAAGCTGCAAAAGAAGAGCAAGGAGGAGGCGACCGAGATCGCCATCGCCGCGCTCAAGCGCGTCGGCATGGCGCATAAGGCCGGCGAGTATCCGCAGAATCTCTCGGGCGGTCAGCAGCAGCGCATCGCCATCGCCCGTGCCCTGTGCACCAAGCAGCCCATCATCCTGTTTGACGAGCCGACCTCGGCGCTCGACCCCGAGATGGTCCAGGAAGTCTTGGACGTTATGATTGAGCTCGCGCAGGAGGACATCACCATGATCTGCGTGACGCACGAGATGGGCTTTGCGCGCCAGGTGGCCGACCGCGTCATCTTTATGGAGGACGGCCGCATCCTGGAGGAGGGTACGCCCGAGCACTTCTTCGATAACCCCGAGAACCCGCGCTGCCGCGAGTTCCTGTCCAAGATTCTGCACTAGGCGCGGTGATGGACATGACGGATATGACGAGGGCGGCCGTGTCGCGCCGTCACTTTTTGCAGCTGGCTGGCGCCGGCATGCTCGCGCTGACGGGGACCGCGCTTACCGGTTGCGGCAACTCCACCAGCGGCGAGGGCTCCGACAAGGGGTCCAAGCTTGCGGCCATCAAGTCGCGTGGCCATCTGAATGCCGGCGTTAAGAAGGACGTTCCCGGTTACGGCTATTACGACACCGCTAAGGGTCGCTTTGAGGGCATGGAAGTCGATTTGTGCTACCAGATCGCGGCCGCCGTCTTTGGCGTGAGCTACAAGGAGGCCCGTGCCCGGGAGCTTGTCGAGTTTACCGACGTAACGCCCAAGACGCGCGGCCCGCTGATCGATAACGGCCAGCTCGACGTAGTCGCGGCGACCTACACCATCACCGACGAGCGCAAGAAGAGCTGGGATTTCTCGACGCCGTACCGCACCGACTACGTGGGACTCATGGTCAAGAAGCGTTCGGGCTTTACCTCGATTGAGGACCTGGACGGCAAGGTCATTGGCGTGAGCCAGGGTGCCACCACGCAGGGCCTGATCGAGCAGATGATCAAGGACAACGGCTTTAGCTGCAAGCCCGAGTTTAGGGCCTTTAGCGGCTACCCCATCATCAAGAGTTCGCTCGACGCCGGCAATATCGACGTCTTTGCCATGGACCGCTCCACGCTCGCCGGTTACATGAACGAGACCGTCGAGCTGCTGCAGCCCGAGGTCAAGTTTGGCGAGCAGGGCTACGGCGTGGCGACCAAGAAGGGCTGCGACCTTTCGGCCGTGGTCGATCAGGTGGTTTGCGATCGCTTGGCCGATGGCTGGCTCGACCAAGAGGTCAAGACCTGGGGTCTTGTATAGGCGCATCGTCCAAGGAAGGAATCAAATGCTCGAAGGATTATTTGACGCCGACCGTTGGTCGACGACATTTCAAAACATGGAGCCCTTCTGGGAGGGCTTTGGCGCGACGCTGCAGGTGGTCGTTGCCGGTCTGCTGCTGTCGCTGGTACTGGGCACGCTGCTGGGTGTGTTCTCTACCACTCGCTCGCGCGTGCTGCGCGCCATAAGCCGCGTGTACGTGGAGTTTTACCAGAACACCCCGTTGCCCGTGCAGGTGCTCTTTATGTACATGGCCGGTCCGCAGTTTTTGCAGGCCATAACCGGTGCCGACCAGCCGGTGCGCATCGCGCCGTTCGTGCTGGGCTTCTTGGGCGTGGGTCTGTATCACGCGGCCTACATTTCGGAGGTCATCCGCACTGGTATCGAGGCGGTTCCGCGCGGTCAGATGGAGGCGGCCCAGAGCCAGGGCTTCACCCGTGCGCAGGCGTACTGGTACATCGTGCTGCCCCAGACGTTCAAGATCATTCTGCCGCCGCTGTGTAACCAGGCGCTCAACCTGGTCAAGAACACGTCGGTGCTGGCGCTTGTGGCCGGCGGTGACCTTATGTACCGTTCCGACAACTTTGTGAGTCTGTACGGTTACCTGCAGGGATACATCGTCTGCTGCCTTATGTACTTCATCATCTGCTTTCCGCTCGCCATACTGGTGCAGTGGCTCGAGCGCCGCTCCAAGGAGCGTCCGCGCGGCGTGAGCCTGGCCGAGCTGGGGCTCGACAACGTAGAGGAGGCCTAGCGCATGGAAATCTTCAACGCGACCAACCTGCTCTACATTTGGGGCGGTTTTGTTAAGACAATCGAGATATCGGCGCTGTCGATCTTTTTCTCGCTCATCTTTGGCACGGTGCTGGCGCTCGTTAAGAGCTATGCGCCCCGCCCGTTCCGTATTTTGGTGAGCGCCTACATCGAGCTGTTCCGCTGCACGCCAAACCTGCTGTGGATCCTGTTTATCTACTTTACGGTGCAGGGTTTGGACATTGTGATTTCGACCATTGCCTTTACGCTGTTTACCAGCGCTGTTATGGCCGAGATTGTGCGCGGCGGCCTCAACTCGATTCCGCGCGGCCAGTTTGAGGCAACGCAGAGCCAGGGCTTCGGCTTCTTTGCCACCATGCGCTACATCATTCTGCCGCAGACGTTTAAGACGATCATTCCGGCGCTGTTTAGCCAGTGCACGACTGTCATCAAGGACAGCTCGTATCTTTCGGGCATTAACGTGGCCGAGCTCATGTACACGGCAAACGTCGTGATGGCCCATGCGATCGACCTCTCGCAGGTGCTTATGCTCTACGGCCTGGTATTTGCGATGTACTTTGTGCTCAACTTTGGTATCTCGCTGCTGGTCCGAGCGTATCAGCGCCGCATCGTGGCAGCGTAGAATGTGACAAAGGGACTGTCCCTTTGTCACATAGAGAAAGGAATCGCGATGAGCGATCTGGAGAATAAGAAGAATCCTGTGGTCATTACCATCGCGCGCGACTTTGGCGCCGAGGGACACGAGATTGGTCGCATGCTTGCCGACGAGTTGGGGATTCCGCTGTACGATAACGAGCTGCTGGTGCGTGCGTCGCTGCGCGCGGGCGAGTCGCTCGACAAGATGGCTGCCTACGACGAGCGCCTGGCCGTGGAGAATATGGCGTTCCTACCCGACCGCTACGATGCACGTTCGTACTCGGACAAGTTGTTCCAAAAGATGAGCCAGGTGATTTTGGATCTGGGCGAGACCGAGAGCTGCATTATCGAAGGCCGTCTGTCCGATTACCTGCTGCGCAACAATCCCAATCACATTGCCGTGCTGGTGACCGCGCCCTTTGAGGATCGCGTCGAGATCGTGCGCAAGAAGCGCGGCCTCAACAAAAAGAAGGGCGCCAAGCTAGTCAAGCAGCAGCAGAAGGCGCGCGAGGCGTTCTATAAGCGCTACAGCGCCGGAAAGTGGAAGATGGCGAGCGGCAAGGACATCGTCGTCAACCGCGCCAAGCTGGGCCGCGAGGGCTGCAAAGACGTTATCGCCGCGGCCTACCGCTACAAAGTAGCGCAGCTCGAAGGCTAGCCGACCAAAAACCACCACGAAGGGGACAGGCACCTTTATGGTGGTTGGGGCGGCCGACATAGAAAAAGTCCCCGCCGGGCGCGTGCTCGACGGGGACTTTGCCGTTTGGTGGCTAGCGCTGAGGGTGATTACTCGCCCAGCAGGCTCTTGGTGATGGAAGCGGCGGCCTTCTTGCCGGCGCCCATCGCCAGAATGACCGTAGCGGCACCGGTGACGATGTCGCCGCCAGCCCAGATGCGGGGATCGGTGGTCTGGCCGGTCTCCTCGTCGGCGACGATGTAGCCCCACTTGTTGAGCTCCATCTTGCCGCCGATCTTCTTTGCGAAGGGGTTGGCGTTGGTGCCGATAGCCGAGATCGCGACGTCGCAGGGGATCTCCTCGATGGCGCCCTCGATGGGCACCGGGCGACGACGGCCGGACTCGTCGGGCTCGCCGAGCTCCATCTTCTGGACCTTGACGGCGCACACGGAGCCGTCCTCGCCGGCGACAAACTCGAGCGGGGAGACGAGCGGCAGAACCTCGACGCCCTCGGCCTTAGCATGGTGCAGCTCGGCGCGACGGCAGGGCATCTCGTCCTCGGTACGACGGTAGGCGATGATGGCGTGCTCGGCGCCCAGGCGCTTGGCGGTACGGACGGCGTCCATAGCCACGTTGCCGCCACCAAAGACGACGACGTTCTTGCCGTGCTTGGTGGGGGTGTCGTACTCGGGGAACTTGTTGGCCTTCATCAGGTTCACGCGGGTGAGGTACTCGTTCGCGAAGAAGACGTTGGGCAGGTTCTCGCCGGGGACGTTGAGGAACTTGGGCAGGCCAGCGCCGGTCGCCACGTAGATGGCGTCAAAGCCCTGCTCGAACAGCTCCTCGGCCGTGGCCATGTTGCCCACGACGGAGTTGTACTCAAACTTGACGCCCATGTCCTCCAGGCCGTCAATCTCGCGCTTGACGACCGCCTTGGGCAGACGGAACTCGGGGATGCCGTAGACCAGCACGCCGCCGCCGGTGAAGAATGCCTCAAAGACGGTAACGTCAAAGCCGTTGCGGGCGAGCTCGCCGGCGCAGGTGATGCCGGACGGGCCGGAGCCGACGACGGCGACCTTCTTGCCGTTCTTGGGAGCCATCTTGGGCGTGGACGCGAGCTCGGGGCGATCACCCAGGAAGCGCTCGAGCTGGCCGATGGCCACGGGCTCGGACTTCTTACCACGGATGCACTTGCCCTCGCACTGGTTCTCCTGCGGGCAGACGCGGCCGCAGATGGCGGGAAGCATGGAGTCCTCGCGGATGGTATCGAGAGCGCCGCCGAAGTCCTTCTCGCGGATCTGCTCGATAAAGCGGGGGATGTTGATGTTGACGGGGCAGCCCTCAACACAGAACGGCTTCTTGCAGTTGAGGCAGCGCTCGGCCTCGGCCAGCGCCATCTCCTCGGTGAAGCCCTTGTCGACGGGGCGGAAGTCGCAGGCGCGCTCGGCAGCCGGCTCCTCGTTATCGGGGGTACGGGGCGACTTCATATCGGCAACGAAACGACCGTTAACTAGTGGCATGCGCAGCTCTTTTCCTCATAGGCCTTGAGGGACTCGCCCTCTTCGGAACGGTAAGCGGCCTGGCGGGCACGAAGGTCATCCCAGTCGACCAGGGTGGCATCGAAGTCGGGGCCGTCGACGCAAGCGAACTTGGTCACGCCGCCCACTTCGACGCGGCAGCAGCCGCACATGCCGGTGCCGTCAACCATGATGGGGTTGAGGGACGCAGTGATGGGGGTATCGTACTTCTGGGCGGTGAGGGTCGAGAACTTCATCATCGGAACGGGGCCGACGCAGAAGACCTGGCTCACGGCCTTGTCCTGCAGCAGACGCTCCAGCGGAGCGGTGACAACGCCCTGCTCGCCGTAGGAACCGTCATCGGTAGTGATGTGGATGTGGTCCTCGTCGAGGAGCTCGCGGAACTGGTCCTCCATGAGCAGGAGGTCCTTGGTGCGGGCACCCATGATGGCGTGCACCTCGTGACCGGTCTCGACCAGGTGCTTGGCGACCGGGAAGGCAATTGCCAGGCCGACGCCGCCGCCAATGACGGCGCAGGGGCCCTCGGCCATCTCGGTGGGAACGCCCAGCGGGCCCACGACGTCGCGCAGCGACTCGCCGGCTTCGTAAGTGGACAGCATCTCGGTGGTCTTGCCGATCACCATGAAGATGAACTCGACCCAGCCCTCGTCACCGTTCCAGCCGGCCAGGGTAAACGGGACGCGCTCGCCCGTCTCGTTGGCGCGGACCATGAGGAACTGTCCAGCGTGCGCATGCTTGGCGATTGCGGGCGCCTCGATGCGGAACTTGAACACCTTCTCCGAGAACTGCGTCTTCTCCAGGATCTTATACATAGAACCCCTCTCTTGTTAGGGCCGCCGAACCGTGCCTCCACGGAAATGGACGGTAGCCCGAATAAAACCGTACGCGCACAGGCGTTGTGCAGACATACGGTGCAAATTATACCCTCATGGACATGTCACTTACGTGTGTCTTCGGCGGTTGGGAGCAGGGTTTATCCGCTTCGACCTGCCAAAGGGGGAGAGGTTTATTTTGGCAGGTTTTATCAGGCAAAACGGCAAAGGAGGTCGGCCTCGGGTTGTGATGAGGCCGGCCCCCTTGGGGCGCTATGTGTGTATGGCAGTGCGGGGTTTATTGCGATGCAGCCACCACGGCATTTCCGTAGATAAAACCTGCCAAAATAAACCTGTCCCTAAATAGTAGGTTTTAGTGCTTGCCGTTGGCGGAAGCGGCGCCGTTGACGTGGTCGCGGGCATAGATCACGCCGTGCACGATGGCCAGGCCGGCGGCGTCGGCGGCGCGGGCGCAGGTGTCCTGGAAGTCATCGGCCTCGCGGGCGCGCAGCTGTTTGAGCACATAGTCTGCCACGGCCATCTTGCCGGGAGGGTTGCCGATGCCGGTGCGGATACGGCTAAAGTCGCGGCTGCCCATCTTGTCGATGATGGAGCGCAGGCCGTTGTGGCCGGCGTGGCCACCGCCCACCTTGACGCGCACGTCACCGGCGGGAATGTCAAGCTCGTCGTGGATGACGAGCAGCTCCTCGGCCTTGATCTTGTACTCGCGGCAGAGCTTGGAGATGGGTCCGCCCGAGGTGTTCATGTACGACTGCGGCTTGACCAGTACAATCTGGCGCTTACCGCCCTCTTCCTCGGGATCGTTGATGTTGATGAGCGCGACCTCGGCGCCGGCCTGGTTTTTCCAGTACGTGACGCCGGCCTGACGGGCCAGCTCGTCAATCGCCTTAAAGCCGGCGTTGTGGCGGGTTTCGGCATACTCATCTCCAGGGTTGCCAAGTCCGGCAACCATGCGAATCTTAAGCGGCTGTGCAGCTGCCATGTGCTTCCTTTCGTCGATTTGTCGCCTGCTATGGTGAGCGACCCCGTTGCTGCTGTCAAATGGCGGGTGATTGAGGCTGTATGAGGGCGTTTAGGCAGTCGTCAGAAGCCGGGGTGGACAGTTAGTTCAGATTTGTATAAACCAAGAGGTCTTTGACTGTCAAAATTGGGACCGCGGAACTGCCACGGCGCTTTGGGGAGCACATTTTGCGCTATTTCAGATCTTTCGAGTCTTCAAATGAGGTGACTGGCGCCGGGATGGCGGCAAACTACCTCGATATTAGCCGTCTTTTTATACAAATCTGAACTAACTGTCCAGCCATGCTAGGTAACACTGGGTAAAAGTCTTTTAGACCGGCGCGAGGCCGATTCCGGCCCGCAGGGCGTTGAGCCAGGCAGCCTGACGCTTGCGATAACCCTTGATGCGGTAGCGGAATCGAACCCCCGCAAGTCGATGCATCGTCTGGGCGAAGGCTTCGAGTGCAACAAGGTCCTTCATTTGGTCACGATTGATAACCAGGACGTGGATACCCATGGCTTTAAGGCCATTGTTGCGATTGCCATCGTGGATGCGGGCGTTTTGAAGCTCATGTCCAATTCCGTTGTATTCGTTGTCGACTCCGGCGGCCGGGCAATATAAGTCGCAGATGGCGTAGGGGCTGTCTCTTATACACATCTCCGAGCCCACGAGACATGCGCAGATCTCG
>UQPL01000038.1:0-13008 GCA_900542895.1 uncultured Collinsella sp.
CGCCAGAGCGGCAATCTGCCTTTCAACTTCGGCGGCATGACCAGAAGGTCAATGCTGCCTCGTTTCAAGGCACCTTGCTCGCTCTGGCGGGCTTTCGCTCATATGACCCAATCCGCTGTCAAGAGCCACAATGGCCCCGCCGACCGCTTGCAATCGGTCGGCGGGGCCTGCCGTTAACCCGTCCCGGTCCGCCCCCGGCATGTCATCGACGCCTTCGGCTCAGTCTCATATCCGCGGATACCGTTCTGCCGGCCCGCACTCCATTCCTTCGGCGGGGTTCCCCAAGTCTGTCGAGGCGCATGCGGAGGGCTCCGCGCGCACAGCGAAATAGGGGGTATCCCCGAAGGCCGCCCGGCTCGCCGGGACGGGGGCCATGTCTATTCCGCGCCCTCCCGGCACATCATGCCGAGGGCCCAGAGCCACCTCACGAGCTCGGCCGCGGTGGCCGCGTTGGCCTTCGCCGCGGGCATGCCGCGGGCGAGCATCTCCTCGCGCCGCCGCAGGAGCCGCTCGGACCCCTTCCTCCCGTGCATCCTTATCTCGAGGGGCACGCCCGTGTCCCTCGGCATGAGCTTCGGCTGGTGCCGCGCCGCGGCGTAGCACCATGAGCCCTCAACGGCCAGCTTCCTCACGAGCGCGTTGCCCGCGCCGCTGATGCCTCCGAGCCGCACGGAGTCGCCACTCGACCTCTGACTCGGCGCGAGGCCGAAATAGGCCGTGACCTGCCTTCCGGAACGGAACCTCGTGAAGTCGCCGACCTCGGCCGAGAAGGCCGCGGCCAGCGCGAAGGCGCAGCCCTTGATCGACTGGAGGGCGGCCGCCTCCGCGGCGATCGGGCTGGCATCCACGGCGGCCCTGTACTCGGAGAGCAGGTCCGCCCGGGCCTCCGCCGCGGCCTCGACCTCGTTCCTCAGGGCGGCGAGCGTCCGAACCCCGCCATCGTCCTCCGGCCTGACCTTGTCGAGCCACCTCAGGAAGTCGTAGGTCCAGTACTTCCTCGGGTTGCCGGCGGGCGTGGCGCCGCCGTAGACGAACCCCCGCTTTGCGAGGAAGGCGAGCAGCCGCTGCTTGGCGGTCGCCAGGCGCGCGGTCGCCCCGTCGTAGGCGCCGGCGAGGTCCCTGATGCCTTCGACCTCGGGGGAGGGGGCCCATACGGGGGAGATGTCGTGGGCGAGTATCGCCTTGGCCATCCTGGCGGCGTCGTTCCTGTCGTTCTTCGAGGCCGAGTCGGCGGCCGACCTGGGGATCTTCGAGACCGCGGCGACGACGCACTCGACGCCGAGCCCGGCGAGCTCCCTCTGCGGGGCGAAGCCGAGGTAGCCGCTCTCGTAGGCCGCGAGCGACGGCCCGGGGAACCCATCCATCCACCCGGCGATCTCGCCCCAGGGGTTGCCGGGGAACCTCCTCGTCACGGCCTCGCCGGTGTCCGCGTCGAGGGCGCAGACGGTGGTCGACCTCAGGTGGACGTCCATCCCGAACGCGGTAGAATACTTTGGCATGGGAGCCTCCCAACCTCGTTGCGGCGCGGCTGCGCCTATGGCACTTCAACATCATTGTCGCAGCCCCGACCCGCGGTCACGAGCGGGGGCTCCTATCTTTTTAGTGCCCTCGGATTGGGTCATAGTGTCTGTCCGCGCCTAAACATCGGCGTTGCCGGGCCGGCACTTGGGGACGTTCCTTTTCTGCCGGCACCTGGGGACACTCCTTAGCCGTTGGGGGCGTTCTTAAACGACTAGTCTGGGCGGCGGCCGTGTGCTGCTGTCCGCGTGGCGGCGTATAATCGGCGGCAGATGACTTGAACGTTAGGAAACCATGACCGATAGCATGCAGCAGATGGCGCTCGACACGCTCGGCGCCTATTTTGGCTACACCTCGTTTCGCCCGGGACAGGACCGCATGGTCGATGCGATCCTTGCCGGTCGTGATGCGCTGGGTGTTATGCCCACGGGCGCCGGCAAGTCCATTTGCTACCAGGTGCCCGCGCTCATGCTGCCCGGCATCACCTTTGTGGTGAGTCCGCTGCTGTCGCTTATGGAGGACCAGACCCGTGCGTTGCTCGCGGCGGGTGCGCGACCCAGCTATCTCAACTCCAGCCTTACTCCGGCCCAGCAAAACACCGTGCTCAAGCGGGCGCGCGAGGGCCGCTACCAGCTTATGTATGTGGCGCCCGAGCGCTTGCTCGAGCCGCGTTTTTTGGCCTTTGCGCAGGAGGCTGCGGGTTCCGCCGGCATTGGCGTGCCGCTCGTGGCCATTGACGAGGCCCACTGCGTGAGCCAATGGGGCCAGGATTTCCGTCCCGCTTACCTGCAGATTCGCGAGTTTATCGATTCCCTGCCGCAGCGCCCCATCGTGGCGGCCTTTACCGCTACGGCGACCGAGCGTGTGCGCGCGGACATTCAGCAGATGCTTGGCCTGCAAAACCCCGCGACGGTAGTGACGGGCTTCGATCGCAAGAACCTCTACTTTGGTTGCGAGGAGATGGGCGACAAGGCCAAGACTGCCTGGGTGCGCGACTACGTGATCGCGCATTCGAGCGAGAGCGGCATCGTGTATTGTTCGACCCGCAAGACAGTTGATGCGCTGGCGGGCGAGCTTGCCGAGGCACTGGGCCCCAGCGGCATTCGCGTTGGCCGCTACCATGCCGGCATGGGCAACGACGCCCGTCGCCAAAGCCAGCGCGCCTTTATCGACGACGATATCCAGGTGATGGTTGCCACCAACGCCTTTGGCATGGGCATCGACAAGTCCAACGTGCGCTACGTGATCCACAACAACGTGCCCGAGAGCATCGAAGCCTACTACCAGGAGGCGGGCCGCGCCGGCCGCGATGGCGACCCGGCCAGCTGCTACTTGCTGTGGAACGGCAACGATTTTCGCATGCGCCGCTTTCTGATCGACCGCGGCGATGCTGCCGATGAGGCGCTCGACGACGAGCAGCGCGCGTGGGCGCTCCAGAATCGATATCGTCTGCTCAGCCAGATGGAGGGCTACTGCAATACCACCGGCTGCCTGCGCGAATACATGCTGCGCTACTTTGGCGACGAGGCCGCGGCCGAGCATGCCGCGGCCAGTACGGGCGGCACCGCCACGGACGACGTCGAGAGCTGCGGCAACTGCAGCAACTGCCTCACGCAGTTCGAGGTCGAGGACGTCACCGATATGGCCCGCGCTGCCGTGCGCTATGTGGCCACGCGTCCCATGCGCTTTGGCAAGTCGCTCATCGCCGATGTGCTCCACGGCGGCAACACCGAGCGCATTCGCCAGATGCATCTGGACGAGGACCGCGGCTACGGTGAGCTGTCGAGCGAATCGGTCGGGCGCATCAAGGACATCATCGGCCAGCTGTGCGGCCGCGGTTATCTGGCCACCTCGCAGGGGCAGTACCCGGTCGTGGGGCTGGGTCCGCGTGCCGTCGAGGTCGAGGATGAGGCGTTTGCCTTTACCGTTAAGCGTCGCGCGTCCAAGCGCAAGGCCTCGGCCCGCGCCCGCCGCGCCGTCGATCTGCTGCGCGAGGAGGCCGAGCTGGATCAGCGCCCACGCGTGGGCGACGATGCCGAGTTGTTCGAGCGCCTGCGTGCCCTGCGCAAGGAGATCTCGACCGAGCTGGAGATGGCGCCGTATATGGTCTTTTCCGACAAGGCCCTGCGCGGTCTGTGCCGCCTGCGTCCACAGACGCGCGACGAGCTTATCCAGGTCAACGGCATTGGCGAGAAAAAGGCCGACGCCTTTGGCGAGCAGTTTATGGCGGCGATTGAAGAGTTTGAGTCCGAGCATGCACGGGATGGAGCGTAACGATGGCATTCGACGATAAAACCGAGCGCACTGAGGTATCCGCCGTTCCGCTGTACCAGCAGGTTATGGACGACCTAAAGGGCGAGATCGCGCGTGGCGTGTACGCATCCGGCTCGCGCATTCCTTCCGAGATGGAGCTCGCTAAGTCCTATGGTGTGGGACGCGTCACCGTGCGCCGCGCCATCGAGGAGCTGTCGCGCGCGGGGTATCTCAACCGCCAGCAGGGGAGGGGCACGTTCGTGTGCGCGCCCAAGCTCAAGCGCAAGATTGTCCAGAAGGGTGACGTTCAGAGCTTTTCCGAGGGTTGCGCTGCCAACGACATGGTGGCCGGAGCACGCCTGGTGTCGCGCACGGTGGTTGCGGCGACGCGCGAGGACGCGGCGTTTTTTGGGGTGGAACCCGGCTGCGAGCTCATCGTGGTCGAGCGTGTGCGCACGGCAGACGGCGTGCCCGTCATGCTCGAGAACAACGCCTTTGTGCTGGCTGACCATCCTTATCTGCAGACGCTTGCCGACGAGGACCTCACCGATAACTCAATCTTTGCGCTCGTTGCCGAGCATTCGGGCCGCGCGCCGCTCAAATCCGACCCTTGTACCGTGGAGATTGCGCTTGCCGACGCTCAAGTCGCGCCACTGCTCGAGATCCCGATCGGTGAGCCACTCTTCTATATGGAGGCGTACTTTACCGATGCGGACGAGCGGCCCTTGCTGCTTGGGCGTCAAAAGATCGTGGGCTCGCGCTACGTGTTCGACATCTAACATCCACAGATAGAACAACATAGAACAAGTTTGGCGAAATGGCTTCACGAGCGTCATCGTGCGTGCTATAAATAGGACAACATAGAACGACAGCAGGTACGATCCGCCGTCGCTCAAAGCCGCCCCACAAGGAGGAACATCAGGATGAACGCACATGATCTGGTTCAGGAAATCATCGAGCGCAAGGGCAAGATTGAGAACGTCTTTTGGATTGCTTGTGGCGGTTCGATGATCGACCTGATGCCGGCCAACGAGCTGCTCAAGCGCGAGGCCACCACGTTTACCTCGACGGTCTACACGGCACGCGAGTTTTGCCTGATGGCCCCCAAGAGCCTTGGCGAGAAGTCGCTCGTTATTGCCTGCAGCCACAGCGGCAACACGCAAGAGGTCGTCGACGGCTGCGAGATGGCGCTGGCGGCCGGTGCCGAGGTCGTTGCCCTCACCGACTGCGAGGGCTCCAAGATCGACAACGGCAAGTGGACCACCTGGGTCTACCCCTGGGGCGAGGGCGTGCCGCAGGCCGAGGTGCCTCAGGGCATCGGCGCTCTGATCGCCGCCGAGCTGCTCGACCAGCAGGAAGGCTACGAGGCACTCGCCGACATGTACGAGGGCCTAAAGCAGATGGATGCGCTGCTGCCCGCCGCCCGCGAGAAGGTCAACGCCGAGCTGGGCGATCGCTTTGCCGAGCTCTGCCAGCAGCACAAGTTCTTCTATATCCTTGGTTCCGGCCCCAACTTTAGCCAGACCTATGCCATGGCCATCTGCTCGCTCATGGAGATGCAGTGGCAGCACTGCTGCTACATCCACTCCGGCGAGTACTTCCACGGCCCCTTCGAGGCCACCGAGCCCGGCGTGTTCTACTTTGTGCAGCTCGGATCGGGCGAGTGCCGCCCCATGGAGGAGCGCGCGTTGGCGTTCCTCAACACGCATACCGATACGGTAATGGTGCTCGATGCACTCGAGTACGGCGTGGGCGAGGTGCCCGCCAGCGTGCGTTCGTACCTGGAGCCGATCTTCTTCTACAACATGAGCTGCGAGCTGCGCGCCGCCCGCGGAAAGGTGTTCGACCACAGCCCTGAGATTCGTCGCTACATGGGCATCGAGCAGTACTAAGTAACGGGAAAAGTATTCACCTTCGATTCGCAGGGGCACTGCGTGAGTCAAAAAAAGCGGGCCGCGCCGGTGGGTTTCCGGCGCGGCCCGCTTAGTATCGCGCATAGATTCGCAAGGTTGCGGTAGCCAGCGGCTTACTTGACGTCGTAGGCCTCGGCATCCCACCAGTCGAGCTGGGCGATGTTGTCGCGGATGTGCTGGCAGCTCTTGTGGAAGCCTTCGAGCTCGTACTCGGAAAGGTCGAGCGTGTAGACCTCCTCGACGCCCTCGGCACCGATCACGCACGGCAGGGAGGTAAAGATACCCTCCTCGCCATACTGGCCGGTCATAAGCGTAGAGGCCGAAAGCACGGCGTGCTCGTTGTGCAGCACGGCGGCGCAGACGCGCGCGGCGGAGTTGGCGACGGCGTACTCGGTGCACTGCTTGCCCTGGTAGGTCACATAGCCGCCCTTGCGTGCGAGCTCCTCGACCTCCATGTGGTCGAAGGCGTACTTGTCAGGGTTCTCGGCCTGAAGCTCGTTAAGGCTCTTGCCGGCGATGGTTGCGGCCTTAAAGGCGGCAAGCTGGCTAAAGCCGTGCTCGCCGATCATGTAGGCGTCGATGGACTTGGGGCTCACGCCGACCTTCTTGGAGATCTCGGTGCGCAGGCGGGCGGAGTCCAGGCCGCAGCCCGAGCCGATGATCTTCTTGGGATCGTAGCCGGTCAGGTGCCACAGCTCGGTGCACACGACGTCGCAGGGGTTGGAGATGCTCACGAAGATGCCGTCAAAGCCGGCGTCGACGATGCGCTTGGCAAAGGTGCGGGCGGCGTCGGTGGTAAAGAACAGCTCGCCGTCGCGGTTGCCGGCGGCCAGCGCGACCTTGCCGGCGGCGTTGACGATGACGTCGCAGCAGGCAAGCTCCTCGTAGTGGTCGTAGCAGTTGACGATCTTGGTGTTGTACGGGACAAACGAAAGGGAGTCGCGCAGGTCCTGGACCTCGGACGTCACCTTGGCCTCGTTGATATCGCACAGGTACAGCTCATCGGCAATGCCCTGCATGAGCAGGCTGTTGGCGACATGTGCTCCTACGTGGCCCTGGCCGACCACACCGATCTTACGCGTCTGGTACATATACGTATCCTTTCGGCCGAGTTTTTCGCGTCGAACCATTGTAGCGTCCTGCTGCCACTTTGCTAGGCTAAAGCGCCGTAGATTTTTGGACATGCCTTAATCTCTACTTTTGGAGTGATTTGGGCCGCTGACGGCATCGCTGGGCGATGTGCTCGCGCGGATGGGGCCGGTCGTTGTACCATAGCTGCAACTGACTCGTAAGGAGCATTCATGCCCATTCGCATTCCCGACGCCCTCCCTGCCGCCGCGCAGCTCGAGAGCGAGAACATCTTTGTCATGACCGAGTACCGCGCGCTGCACCAGGACATCCGTCCGCTGCGCGTGCTCATCCTCAACCTCATGCCCACCAAGATTGCCACCGAGACGCAGATCATGCGCAAGCTCTCCAACACACCGCTGCAGGTGGAGGTGGACCTGCTGTGCACTAAAACGCACGAGGCCACGCACGTGAGCGCCGGCCACCTGGAGACGTTCTACCGCACGTTCGACGACATCCGCGACATCCACTACGACGGCCTGATCATCACGGGCGCGCCGGTGGAACAGATGCCGTTCGAGGAGGTCGACTACTGGCCCGAGCTCTGCCAGATCATGGATTGGTCCACCACGCACGTGCACTCTACGCTGCACATTTGTTGGGGCGCGCAGGCGGGGCTCTACCATCATTACGGTATCCAGAAGTACGACCTGCCGGCAAAGGCGAGCGGTGTGTTCGAGCATTATCTGGTGAAGCCGCAAAGCCCGCTGGTCCGCGGCTTTGACGACCATTTCTATGCCGTGCATTCGCGCAACACCGATGTGCGCCGCGAGGACGTAGAGGCCGAGCCGCAGCTTGAGGTCGTGGCCGTGTCCGACGAGGTGGGCCTGTACATCGTCAAGTCGACCGACAGCCGTCGCTTCTTTGTCTTTGGCCATCCCGAGTACGATACCGACACGTTGCGCTTGGAGTACGAGCGCGACGTGAAGCGCGGACTCAACCCCCAGGTTCCGGCGCATTACTTCCCGAATGACGACCCCACGGCCGAGCCGCGCAACGTCTGGCGCAGCCAGGCTCAGTTGCTCTACACCAACTGGCTCAACTACTACGTCTACCAGACCACGCCCTACGACCTGGCCCGCGCCGGCGAGGAGCACTAGGCCGTCGGGAGGTGCGCCAGCCGTTAGGCGCTGACGATGTGGGGCAGCGGCAGGTCGTGGGCGTCGGTGGGAACGTGGCCGACGCGCTGTTCGTCAAAGGCGATGCCGACGATTTGACATACGGGCGAGAGCATGGGCAGGTAGCGGTCATAGCAGCCGCCGCCGTAGCCTAGGCGCGTGCCGGCGCGGTCGAATGCTACGAGCGGCATGACGATCATGTCGAGAGCTTCGGCAGGCACGATAGGGAAGCGGCCGCTGTCGATGTTTATGGCCGCGAAAGCCCGTGTGGGGTGGGCGATAAACGGAGCCGCGGACGCATCGTCGGCGGCAACTGCCCGCATGCACATGCGCTGGCCACAAGCTGCGGCATCAATTGCCGAGAGCATGCACGGATAGGCCACGCGCCAGCCGCGTTTGGCGGCCGCAGCGGCAAACGCGGCTGGGTCAACTTCGGAGCCCATCGCGGCATAGATGGCAACGGTGTGCGGCGCCGCGGCATCCAAGCGATCCAACAGCTCAACAAGCCGCGCGCAGATAACGGCAGATTTCGCTGCCCGCAAGTCCAAATCAAGAGCATCGCGCCGAGCAATCACCGCCCGCCGCAACTCAGCCTTGTCCATCCCGGCCCTCTCTCCCAAACCTACCAAAAAGGGACAGGTTTATTTTGGCAGGTTTTATCTGGGTAAACACCCAAATCACCACACAAACCATCGCAAAGGGGGCAGTTCATGGACACCTTCGTGGGTTTTGACGAAGAGCGGGTGTTCGCGGCGGTTTGTCTCGATCTGTAACAGTAACTCGGCAAAATTGGACCTAGATGTTACAGATTGAGACAAAGGGCCGGCGTCATCCGGAAACGTCTCGATTTGTAACATCTGGAGCCAATATTGCCGCCTTAGCGTTACAGATCGAGACAAATCGGCAGACTGCGGCAAAAGAAAAAGGTAGATTCTCGGGCATGTCCCAAAAATCTACCTTGGTGCCTTAGCCCAGCAGGTCGACTACGTTGAAGCCGGCGTTGCTCTTGGCGATGACGTCGCGGCCGCCAAAGACGCAGGTCGGCGAATCGGCCGCGATGCGCGTCACGTCGGCGCCGAGCGAGCGAAGCTCGGCGGGCGTGGCGGCGAGCATTTGGGCGCGGCGCTCCTCGCGTGCGTGCGGATCGAGCCCGGCCAGGTAGGTCGTGTTGCGACGCTTGGTGAGCGCGTACGGCTTCACCGGCGCGTCCATGCCGCTCACGCAGCTCACGATAAAGCCCTCGAAGGCGGCCTCGTCGGGCTCAAAGCTGCCGAGCCATTCGCCTGCGCGCGCCACGCGCTCAATCGAAGGATCGACCGCCGGGTCGCGGTAGGTGTAGAACGCCGCCTGACGCTCGCCGGCCGCGCGGAATCCGCAGCCGTACGCGCCGCCCTTCACGCGGATCTCGTTCCACAGGTAGTCGTAGGAGAGTGCGTTGGCAGCAACCGCCCAGGCGCCCGTCACTTCGAGCCCCAAGCGACGCGGATCGCACGCGCTCGCCGCAAAGCAGATGTCGCTGGGGATGACAAAGGCCTCGTGGCGGTCGCGCGGCTTCGGCACCACGAGCGCGTCGTTGCCGGCAATGCCCGCCGCACCCGCGCCCAGCCCCAGGTCGCCCGCAGCATTCCAGTACGCGTCAAAGTCCTCATCGCTGCCGGTAAAGCTCGCCAGGCAGCCGTCGGCCACAAAGATACGACCTGCCAGCTCGGTAAGCTTGGCGCGCAGACCGTCCAGGCGCTCGTCAAAGTGTTCGAGCAAATCGCGCAGGAACAGATAGAAATCAACGCCCGAAAGCTGCTCGCACACCACGGCCGAAGGCGAGCTGTAGCTCATCGCGCGACCGAGTGCCGCCGAGTGACCGTTGTTGATAAACCCCTGCTCAAGCCCAATGCGAATCTGTGTGAGCACGTCGCGGACGCGGTCGGCGTCGGCATCCGCCAGCAGCGTGTTCGACCACACCTCGCGCGGCAGGCTCGCCAGCGCATTGATCTTCTCGGACAGGGCGCCGGCGCTCACCAGCAGGTAGGGGTGCACGCCGTCCACGTCGGGTTGGGTCATGACCTCGGTCGTAAAGCTCAAAAAGCCCAGCTTGCCGGCGAGCAAGTTGTCGAGCTCCTCGGCCGAGTGCTCGCTCGTGGGCAGCTGTTTGAGCAGGCGGCAGAGCAGTGTCACATAGGGCAGGTCCTCAAACGCGACGCAGCTCAGGTCGAAATACTGCATGGCGTAGGCCAGACGGTTGGTGGGGATGCCGTGGCGCAAGCAGGGGATGGGCGCGGTCGTGTCTACGACCAGCGGCGGCTCGGGGCGCGCCTCGCCAATGTCGGACACGCGCAGGCGCGGCAGCGTGGCCTTGGCCTCGGGTGTGTCTTCCGCCTCCTGTACGGCACGCAGCGCAGCCGTGCGCTCGACCACGTCGGCCAGCTCGGCATCGGTCATGGCATCGCGCTTGGCTGCCAGCTCGGCAGCTTCGGCGCCCTCCGAACCCTCGGCGGCATTCACCGGCACCAGCTCGACCAGCGCCATGTGATCGTTCTGCAGCACCAGCTCGCGCAGCAGGTCCTCAAAATAGCTGCCGTCCAGCTCGCCACGCAGCTCCTCGTACACCGGGCCGTACTTGAGTGCCAGCGTCGCGGCGTCGTCATCGTAGAGCCAGGTGCTCAGCGCGTCGCACGCAATGGCCACGCCGTCAGCGATACCGTAGTCGCGCTGGCGCAGGTCGTATTCGTTGCTGCTGATGATGGCTTCCAGGCGCTCACGCGGAACGCCATGTTCGCACAGGTCGCGGCAGGCGTCCTGGAACACGCGACGCAGCTCACGCGCCACACCGGGCTGCGCGTTTTGCAGCATGATGAGCTCGTAGGGCTGCAGGCTCTCGGCCGCGGTGTAGCTCACCACGTTGCCGCCCAGACCGGCGGCCAGAATGGCCTTCTTAACCGGTGCTTCGTTGGAGCCCAGCAGCGCCTCGAACAGGATGTCCGCCGCGATCGTGCGCTTGCGGTCGAGCGCGCTGCCCAGCACCAGGCCCAGGCCCACCAGGGCGTTCTCGGGCGTGGTGGCCATCTCGATGCGCTTATACTCGCAGGTCACAGGCTCCTGCACGTCCAGCGGATTGGGCGCCAGCGCAGACGGGTCCTCGCCGGCGGCAACGGCGGCGTCCATGCGGCGGCTCGCGGCACTCGACTGCGACAGATAACGCTCGTCCAAAAACGCCAGCGCGCGGTCCACATCTAGGTCGCCGTAGAGCGTTATATAAGAGTTGGAAGGATTGTAGTGGCGCGCGTGCGTGTCCAGGAACTGCTCGTAGGTGAGCGCGGGAATCGCGCACGGGTCGCCGCCACTCTCGTGCGCATAGGCGGTGTCGGGATAGAGCGCGGCGTTGACGGCGTCGTCCAGCACGCTCATGGGGTCGGACAGCGCGCCCTTCATCTCGTTGAACACCACGCCGTTATAGCGCAGCGTGCCCTCGCGCAGGCTCGCGGAGCTGCCGTCGCCCTCGTCCTCGGCGCCCTCCGGCAGGTCCAGCTCGTAGTGCCAGCCCTCCTGCTCAAAAATGGTGGGCTTGGTATAGATGGCCGGGTTGAACACCGCGTCCAGGTACACGTCCATCAGGTTGTACAGATCCTGCTCGTTGGTGGTGGCAACGGGGTAGATAGTCTTGTCGGGGTAGGTCATGGCGTTGAGGAACGTCTGCATGGAGCTCTTGATCAGGTCGACAAACGGCTCCTTGACGGGGAATTTGGCCGATCCGCACAGCACCGAGTGCTCAAGAATATGGAACACGCCGGTGGAATCGGCTGGCGGCGTCTTAAAGCCAATGGCAAAGGCCTTGTGTTCGTCGTCGCACGCCAGGTACAGCAGGCGAGCGCCCGAGGCGGTGTGGCGCAGCACGTAGGCGTCCGAGTCGAGCTCGGGCACGGTCTCGCAGCGCTCGACGGCAAAGCCGTGGCAGGTGGTGCCGGGTGCCAGCAGCGCGGCGGCTGCGGCGCGCGGGTCGGTTGAGGTGGTGGGCATATGCAGTCTCCTTTGACGCCCCAGCGGGGGCGAATCGAGTCGAATCCTCGAGAGTATACCCATATGGGGCCCTCGACCAATCTGCCGGATGAGCGTGGATTTTCGGACACACGAGCGTGGAAATTCGGACGCCCATCAAATGAGCGTGGATTTTCGGACGAAATCGGCTGCCAAAAGCCCAAAAACCGTCCAAATATCCACCCTCATTTCCCGACCGTCCAAAAATCCACGCTCATCCGTCGCCCGCACATCTCTCATATCTCATTCGTCTCTAATACGAGAGATAACAGAAAGATGAGAGACAAATATGAGAGATAACAATGCTGCAAAGAGACAGGCAACCATGGTATTGTCTCAATATAGATTGTTTTACCAGCGAAAACATGTTTAAATGAAACAGATGACAGACATCTTATCTTTCATCTCTCACTCCTCTCTAATATGAGAGATAACAGAAAGACGAGAGATAACTGAGAGACGAAGGAAATCTATTCGCGGCATTCTTCGCAGAACCGAGCGAAAGGACGTGCAGATGAACGAAAACGAGCTGGCCGGTTTGCTCGAGTCTTTAAAGCGAATGGGTTCGGATGACCTTAGCGTCGAAGTAAAAGAGAGCGCCATGACGCTTTCCCGCGACGTATGGGAAACGGTCAGCGCTTTCGCAAACACCGCCGGCGGCATCATCGTGCTCGGAGTGAGCGAGCGCGCGGGTTTTGTCCCAGTTGCAAACTTTGAGACCGAGAAAGTGCTCAACCAATTCGTGGCGGGCATGGGCGATGCTGGCGGTCGCGGAAAGCTGGCCAATCCGCCCAAATACACCATTGAGCGCGTGGAGCTCCAGGGCACCGTGGTTCTGGTCATCACGATTGAGGAGCTCGACCCGTCGAGCAAGCCGTGCTATGTCATAGAGCGGGGCGCTCAAGGTGGCAGCTACAAACGCATCGATGACAAAGATGTGCCGCTTTCATCGACCGAGGTGCTCGCATTGGCGTCATACGGTCGAGCGACTCCGAGCGATCGCGATGCGGTGCCCGGCACGAGTGTGGGCGATCTCGACGAGTCGCTGG
>UQPL01000039.1:0-12801 GCA_900542895.1 uncultured Collinsella sp.
AGTCCGACATCATCATGGACCTCATGCGCGTGCTGGGCTGCGGCGTGGAGATCAAAGACAAGCGCATCAAGAACCTTGGCGCCTTTGACCTGGACAACCTCAACTGGAACAAGGTCATTATCTGTACGGACGCCGACGTCGACGGTTACCACATCCGCACGCTTGTGCTCACCATGCTCTATCGCCTGGTGCCCACGCTCATCGACGAGGGTTACGTGTATATCGCCGAGTCGCCGCTCTACGAGATCAATTGCAAAGAAAAGACCTACTTTGCCTACACCGAGCTCGAAAAGAACGGCATCCTTAAGGAGATCGGCGACCAGAAGTGCTCCATCAACCGCTCCAAGGGTCTTGGTGAGAACGATCCGGACATGATGTGGCTCACCACCATGAACCCCGAGACGCGTCGTCTGATCAAGGTGGAGCCCGAGGACGTCACCAAGATGGAAACCATGTTCAACCTGTTGCTGGGCAACGACGAGGCGGGCCGCAAGCGCCATATCTCCGAGCACGGCAAGGAATATCTGGACCAGCTGGACCTGCAATAGCAGCAAATCGATAACGACGGCCCATAAGAAGTTCAAGAGGAAATCGTGGCAAAGAAGAAGACGAAGAACCAGCCCAAGAAAAAGCAGGTCAACGCCGAGAACGTCATCGGCCTGCACTCCGAGGTCACCGACCAGCCGATTACGCAGACGCTTGAGGTCAACTACATGCCCTACGCCATGAGCGTCAATGTCTCGCGTGCGTTCCCCGAGATCGACGGCTTTAAGCCCTCGCATCGCAAGCTGCTCTACACCATGTACAAGATGGGTCTGCTCAAGGGCGAGCGCCAGAAGAGCGCCAACATCGTGGGTCAGACCATGAAACTCAACCCGCACGGCGATGCCGCGATCTACGAGACGATGGTGCGTCTGGCAACCGGCAACGAGGCGTTGCTCGCACCGTTCGTTGAGTCGAAGGGCAACTTTGGCAAGTATTATTCGGGCGACTTGAGCTACGCCGCCTCGCGTTACACCGAAGCCAAGCTCTCCCCCATCAGCGCCGAGATCTTCAAGGACATCGACAAGGACCCGGTCGACTTCGTCGACAGCTACGACGGCGCCATGAAGGAGCCGCGCCTGCTGCCCACCACGTTTCCCAACATCCTTGTCTCGGCCAATAAGGGCATCGGCGTCGCCATGGCGTCTGACATCTGTGGTTTCAACCTCAACGAGGTCTGCACCGCCACGATGCACTACCTCAAGGACCCCGACTGCGATCTGCTCGAGTACATGCCCATGCCAGATTTCTCGACCGGCGGCGAGATTATCTACCGCCGCGAGGAGATGGAAAAGATTGTCGAGACCGGCCTGGGCAGCTTCCAGATCCGCTCCCGCTGGCGCTGGATTCCCGAAGAGCGCATCATCGAGGTGTACGAGATCCCCTACACCACCAAGACCGATGTCATCATCGAGCGCATCGTCAAGCTTTCCAAAGAGGGCAAGGTCAAGGAGATCGCCGACATCCGCGACGAGACCGACCTTTCGGGTCTGCGCATCGCCATCGACCTTAAGCGTGGTGTCGACCCCGACAAGCTCATGGCCAAGCTCTATCGCTCGACCACGCTGCAGGATTCGTTCTCGTGCAACTTCAACGTGCTGGTCGACGGCTACCCCCGCGTTATGGGCGTGCGCCAGATCCTGCACGAGTGGGTCAAGTGGCGTATTGAGTCCACGCGTCGCCGCATTAACTTTGACCTGGGCAAAAAGTCCGAGCGCCTGCACCTGCTGCACGGCCTCGAGGCAATCTTGCTCGACATCGACGAGACCATCGCCATCATCCGCGGCACCAAGCTCGAAGCCGAGGTCGTGCCCAACCTTATGAAGGGTTTCGACATCGACGAGACCCAGGCCGAGTTTGTTGCCGAACTTAAGCTCCGCAACATCAACGAGGAGTACATCCTCAACCGCACCAAGGACATTGCCAAGCTCGAAGGTGAGATTGCCGAGCTTGAGGAAATCCTCTCGAGCGAGGACAACATCAAGAAGGTCATCAGCGACGAGCTGGCCGCGGTCAACAAGAAATATGTGATGCCGCGCCGCACGGGCAGGATCGAGCCCCACGAGGTCATCGAGGTAAGCCTGGAGCCCGAGGTCGAGGAATATCCGGTTACCATCATGCTTTCGCGCGATGGCTACCTTAAGAAGATGACGGACCGCGTACTCAAGAAGGCGACCACGCTCAAGTACAAGGACGGCGACAAACCCTTTATCGAGTTCCCGTCCTCCAACACCCACGAGCTACTGGTCTTTACCAACAAGAGCCAGGTATATAAGTGCAAAGTCGCGGCGTTTGAGGATACCAAGTCGGCACAGCTGGGCTCGTACCTGCCCACCGACCTCGAGATGGAACCCGACGAGAGCGTCATCTGGGTCATCGACCCCGAGGACTACAAGGCCGATGTGCTGTTCGTCTTTGAGAACGGCCGCGTGGTGCGCGTCGCGCTTTCTGGATACGTCACCAAGACCAACCGCAAGCGCCTCAAGAACGCCATCTACGGCGGCAGCAAGCTGCTGTATGCCCAGGTGCTCAAGGAGGACCGCGACCTCGCGCTGGTCTCGAGCGACTACCGCCTGATGAACTTCAACACGTCGCTGCTCAAGACCAAGACAACCACCAACACGCAGGGCGTCCAGGCCTTTACGGCCAAGAAGGGCCGCTCGGTTACCACCGTCGGCACGACCGAGGAGATTCTTGGCGCCGGCGTCTCGGCCGAAAAGTTCACCGCGCAGAGCCTCCCCTCTGCCGGCGCCCTCATGAAAGAAAACGACATGCCGAGTCTGTTTGACTAGGACGACGGCAACGAGATCGTTAGATACTTCGCAAAGCGACGAGGCCCGGAACGCAACGACATTGCGCCCGGGACTCGTCGTTTTTCTTCTCAACTATTTTTTAACGCAGATAAATTGATTTCTGCTTATTTTTCTGCGTAAAAAATGTCAGCGTCACTGCTTCGATGCCCTTTGGTCAGTCGTTAGCAAAACTTGCAAAATTTAGCAAAAGTTGCAAAAGTTAGCAAAACCTGCAAAGGGGCCACCATGGATTGCAGCAAATGTCTCCGCCATGCCAGGCATGCTCGAAGATATTATCGAGCGAGCCAAAGAAGCCGCAGATAGCTACCTCTCACAGCCTCACGCGCGTATAAACGGCGTTCAAATTGGTCCAGTGGGCATCGATTGGACATATGCTCAAGAGGCCCAGGGCAACTGGCGCACACGCATGAATGGCATCTTCAGGCAACTCGAGAAGCATGACATCGGGCTTCTCTCGAAACGACCTATCGGGAGCTTTCCGATAAAGACATTGAGTTTTTGCTCGCGATGCTGCCCGATTCTGGCCCCAGCAGGGTCTCGGAGATAGCCAAACGCATGGGCGTCGCCAGCAACTATGCAAGCCAATACAAACGCCGCCTCCTGGAGGACGGCGTCATTGGAGAGCGCGGGCGTGGTCTCGTTGGCTTTGACATTCCCGCGTTCAGGGAATTCTTGAACGAGAAGGCGTTTTAGCACGCCGGAATTGTCCGCGGAAGCATCAACGCATGGCAATCAGCATTCCTCTTGGTAAGGATAGCAAGCATTTTCCACCAACACCGATTGCCATGCGTTCTTCTTGCCCTTAGGCGAGCTTGCGAGCGAGCTCTCGCACCTCTTCCAACTTGGGCGACGATGCCATGCTATCGCGCTCGGTCATACCGCTGATGGTGATAATGCCTTGGTCCTCCCACTTGCAGTACGCGCAGGTTGACTTGTACATAGCGATCGCCGCATCATAGACGCCCTCGCTGTGGCTATCGAGCAAAAGGGCCGTCTTGGTGAACGGGAAGCCCGTGGCACCGAAGGCGTACAGGCGGTCGATGGCGGCCTTCTCCTGCGCAGTGATATCGAACCAGTAGATGGGCGAAGCGAAGACGACCATATCGGCGCCTTTCAGCGACTCGATCACGTCGGTCATGTCGTCCTTCTGCACGCAAGTGCCCTCGTGGGCAAAGCAATACTGACACCCTAGGCAACCAGCGATTTTCTTGCTGGCAACGCGGACGACCTCGACCGTATTGCCGCCCTCACGCGCGGTCTCGGCAAACGCCTCGACCATGGTGTCGGTATTGGCGCCCTTGCGCGGGCTGCCGCTCAATACAACGATTTTCATAGGATTCCCTCTCCTTCATGCTGCAGGCGCGCAGCATGTTTTCTTGTAACCAAAACGAATGGAGTTAATCAATCGCCTCGTTTCAGCTACTCCCACTCTTTAGAAGAATCGTTGCTGGAGACTTGGCATTGAATCAAGGCACGCCTTATTTCAGATATTCCTCAAAGAATGCCTTCAGCTTTCCAAACGGAATGATGTCCATCTGATCGTAAAGGTCGGTGTGGTTGGCGCCGGGGATAATGAGCAATTCCTTGTTGTCCCCGATCAGCTTGCCGTACGCGGCTTCGCTGAAATAGCGGGAGTGCGCCTTTTCGCCATGCACCAGCAGTACCGCAGAGCGAATTTCGCTGCTGTATTGCAAAATCGGCATATTCAAAAACGACAGCGAGGACGTCACATTCCAGCCACCGTTGGAGTTCAGGCTGCGGGGATGATAGCCTCGCGGAGTTTTGTAGTAGGCGTAATAGTCCGCTACGAACTGCGGCGCATCCTCCGGTAGCGGATCGACCACGCCGCCCGCCAGCGCATAGCTGCCGTTTTTATAGTCCTCGGTGCGCTGCGCGTTCAGCGCTTTCCGCTTTTCAAAGCGTGCCTGCTCGGAATCCTCGGAGTCAAAATATCCGTTTGCAGTCACGCGGGTCATATCGTACATGGTCATAGCCGCGGTAGCTTTGATACGGGTGTCGATGGCCGCCGCATTGACTGCCATGCCACCCCAACCGCAGATACCGATGATGCCGATACGCTCCGGGTCAACGCTTTCCTGCACAGAGAGGAAGTCCACCGCCGCGCAGAAGTCCTCGGTGTTGATGTCCGGAGATGCTACATAGCGGGGCGTGCCGCCGCTCTCGCCGGTATAGGACGGGTCAAAGGCAATTGCGAAAAATCCCAGCTCCGCCATTTTCTGCGCGTACAGACCGGAGGACTGCTCTTTCACCGCGCCAAACGGGCCGCTGACGGCGATGGCGGGCAGTTTGCCTTCCGCGTTCTTAGGCACGTACACGTCGGCCGCCAGCGTGATGCCGTATCGATTGTGGAAGGTCGCCTTGCTGTGCTCAACCTTGTCGCTTTTAGGGAATACCTTGTCCCATTCCTGCGTCAGATTCAACTGTTCCATACCTAAGCCTCCTTGTCAGTCGCTGTAAGGTATTGCTCGTCGTCCACGGGCTCCAACCACTCGTTAGAGGTCTCCTCGCCTGGAACCTCCACCGCGAGATGGGAGAACCAGCTGTCGGGCGCCGCACCGTGCCAGTGCTTTACGCCCGCGGGAATATTTACTACATCGCCAGGGCACAGCTCTTGTGCCGGTTTGCCACATTCCTGGTAAAGCCCTCGACCAGCCACGCAGACGAGGATCTGTCCACCACCGCTTTTGGCGTGATGTGTGTGCCAGTTGTTGCGGCAGCCTGGCTCGAACGTAACGTTGTAAATGCCGACCTGCTCGGTGGAAAGGGGCGCGAGGTAGCTTTGCCCGATAAAGTACTTCGCAAATGCGTCGTTGGGGGCACCGATGGGAAAGGCCATCTCGTTTTGATGCTTAGCTCTTGCATCAGCGGCATTGTCATCCGCCCAGACCTCCTTCGCCATGCGAAAGGCCGCCCACGCCTTGGGCCATCCCGCATAAAACGCCGCATGCGTAAGGATTTCCGCTATCTCAGTCCTGGTCACGCCATTGTTCTTTGCGGACATCAGATGATATTGAAACGAAGAGTCCGTCAGGCCCTGCGCCATTAGGGCAACCACCGTCACTATGCTGCGATCTCGAAGGGAAAGCCCGTCTTCTCGACTCCATACCTCGCCGAACAGCACATCGTCATTGAGCTGTGCAAATTTGGGGGCAAAGTCCCCCAGGGCATCCCTGCCCGCTGTCTGCTTAATCGTCATGTTTGATTCCTCCTGTCGATGGTTTTGAGTACAAACTGCTTTCGCGCAGCTAAGCCGCGCCTAGATTTCCATGCCCATTCGATGCGCCTGCTCCAGAGCGGGATGCCCGGCGATTTCGCCCACGCCGTTCACGCCGCCGGCGAAAACCGTTCCGGCAAGCGCGCGCCTTTGGCGAAAATCCCTTGCACTCCTTATATATATTGACGAAAATAAAGGTAATACCTAAACCTAACTTTAGGTCAAGGAGTAAATTCGAGATTTGTCCGGAGGAACCATGTACACAATCGGACAGGTGGCGGATATGTTCGGTCTGCCCGTTTCCACGCTGCGCTATTACGACAAGCAGGGATTGTTCCCGGAATTGGAGCGGACATCCGGCATTCGCCGATTCGGCGATACGGAACTCGAGGCGCTTCGGGTCATCGAATGCTTAAAGAAGGCTGGGATGGAGATCAAGGACATCCGGCTGTTCATGGAATGGTGCGCGGAGGGCCCATCGACATATCCCAAGCGCAAGGCCATGTTCGAGGAGCGGAAGGCCCACATGGAATCGGAAATCGCGAACATGAACCGTGCGCTGGATATGTTGAAGTTCAAATGCTGGTACTACGAGCAGGCGATCCAAGATGGCAACGAGGATAGAGTGAAGGCGCTGATTCCCGACGATTTGCCGGAAGAGATCAAAGATACCTACGATAACGCCCACGCTCAATAATGCCGCCCGATGCTCAAGGGCTTAGGCAAGGAGTCGTTTAGGCAGACATGCAAAAAGAAAGCCTCCGAACCAGAAGGTTCGGAGGCTGTTATTCCCGTTGTCCCCATAGGCATAAGCTCATCTGCTCGCGATTGCCTATCGATGCTTTGCCTCGAGCACGGCAGACACCGCATCGAGAAACTCCCGCACATGGTCTGCGGGCTGCAGCGAATGAAGCAGCCCGTAAGACACGAGACAGTCCCAATCGGTAGGGACGGTTTTGAGCATGGGGTGGACGTTGGCCCACAACGGCAGCGTCGCAAGCGCGAGGTCTTCGTTCGCGCCGCGATTGAACACCTCCGCCCGATATTGCGGGAAGTCTACGAGCGCGATTTGAGGATGATGCAAGAGTATCTCGTCGCGCACGCGGTCGATTTCGGCGTTCCAGCCCCGGCGTATAAGCATAAGACTGTGATTGTGGAGGTCGTCGAATGTGACGATGTCGCGTTTGGCGAGTTCGCTGTCGACGGGAACGGCGCACCAGAGCGGCTCGCGCGAAAGCTCGAGGCCCAAGCACCCGCGCTCTTTAAGAAAGGCATCGTCGAAAATCCCCACCACGATATCCATGTCTTGCCCGAGGTTCGCCAAACCGCGCGCCGCCGAGGGTGTGTTTTCAAACGTGACCACCTGAAGGCTCATGCCGGGGCAACGTTCCTTCACCTTCGGCCACAGCTTCGTGAGCGGCGTGCTGGGCGTCATGAGCGACACTCCCACGCGGATGATGCGCTTCTCTCCGCGCTCGGCGACGCGGGCGCGCGCGATTGATTCTTGAGAGTACTGCACGATATGGTGGGCGTCGGCGAGCAGCGACCTGCCTGCTCGCGTAAGTGAAAGCCCCTGATGCGATCGGTGGAACAGCGTAAGGCCTAGCCGCGACTCCAGCAGGTTCATCTGCTTGATGACGGCCGTGGGCGTGATGAAGGACTCTTGCGCCGCCTTGGAGAAACTGCCCGCCTCCGCCACGCGGATGAAAGTGTCAAGCTGTGGGTTGTACATCGATCCTCCTGTCACGCATTATGTGCCGTATATACCCCATGGTTATATCCATCATTCCAACGTGAACTTCTCGCACGTCAGTAAACGCCGTAGCCTTGTATTCGAAAAGTCACCATTAAGGAGGAGACCATGGAGTATCTGAAGCTCAACAACGACGTAGAGATGCCCATCGAAGGTTTGGGCACCTTCCTCATGACCCCGGCCGAGGCCGAGGCGGCCGCAACCGCCGCGCTCACGGCTGGCTACGAGCACATCGACACCGCCAACGCCTACATGAACGAGCGCGCCGTGGGCCGTGCCATCGCCAAGAGCGGCATCGCACGCGACAAGATCTTCGTCTCCACCAAGCTCTGGCCGAGTGTCTACGACGCGGGCATGCCGGCGGTGGACGCCACGCTCCAGCGCCTAGGGCTCGACTACGTCGACATGCTCATCCTGCACCAGCCGGTAGGCGACTACCTGGCCGCGTGGCGCACGATGGAGGAGGCCTACCGCGCGGGCAAGGTGCGCGCCCTCGGCCTCTCCAACTTCCCGCAAGACAAGATCACCGAGGTCATCGAGGTCGCCGACATCAAGCCGCAGCTCGTGACCGTTGAGTGCCACCCCTACCACGCCCAGCGCGACCTGCGCGCCTACCTCGCGCCGTACGGCACGGTGATCGAGGCGTGGTACCCGCTCGGCCACGGCGACAAAGGTCTTCTGGAGGAGCCCGTCTTCGTCGCTCTCGCCGAGAAGTACGGCAAGACCCCGGCCCAGGTGATCCTGCGCTGGCACGTGCAGATGGGAACCTCCATCATCCCCGGCTCCAAGAACCCCGCCCACATCGCCGACAACGCGAACATCTTCGACTTCTCCCTCACCGAAGACGAGATGGCCGAGATTGCCAAGCTCGACGGGACCATGACCTACTACACCGCCACTGAGGAAGCACTCGCGGGCTACCTGGCCATACGCCCCGATTTCGACGCGCAGGAGTAGCGCTCAGACGATAACGGACCAACCAAGCCAACGGAGGAGATGCCCCATGACCGCAAACCCGACCGTGACTAGAAGAAACTTCCTACTCGGAGCCGCGCTGTGCGCAACGATGCTCTCCGGTTGCAACCAGGGTGACGGCGGCCAAGCCGCCGCCGAGGACCAGCCCGCCGCCGCGCCCGCTGCAGGCGGCAACGTCCTCGTGGCCTACTACTCGGCACAGGGCCACACCGCTGCCGTAGCTCAGACCATCGCCGACGAGCTCGGCGCCGATCTCTTTAAGGTGACGCCTACGGAGCCCTACTCCGACGATGACCTCGACTGGACCGACGACAGTAGCCGCGTGACCCGCGAGCACGAGGACGAGAGCCTGCGCGACGTCGAGCTTACGCAGGTCACGCCGGACGGCTGGGAGAACTACGACACCGTGCTCGTGGGGTATCCCATCTGGTGGGGCATCGCGGCCTGGCCCATCGACAACTTCATCTCAGGCAACGACTGGGACGGCAAGACGGTGCTCCCGTTCTGCACCTCTTCCTCCTCGAGTCTTGGCCGGAGCGGCGAGCTACTCGCCGAGGCCGCGGGCAGCAGGGAGTGGCAGGAGGGCCAGCGCTTCTCGTCCAGTGTGGACGAGTCCGGGGTTCGTGATTGGGTCGCCGGTCTCGGCCTGGCATAAGCAATTTGAGATGACAGACCGCTGACAATCTGGGAGTTTCGAATGATCCTATACTTCACCGGGACGGGCAACTGCCTCTACGTGGCGCGCGAGCTGGCCGCGGAGGGCGAGAGGGTCCTGAGCATCCCGCAGGAGCTGCGCCGCGAGGGCGAGCTCGCCTACGCGGACGATACGATTGGCATCGTGTACCCCATCTACGGGCACATGATGCCCGACATGGTGAAGACGTTCCTCGAGCGCGCGACGCTCGACACGCCCTACCTCTACTTCGTTTGCACCTACGGCAACCGGCACGCCAATGCCGTCGAGCTGTGCCTGGAGGACGCGCGGGCGGCGGGGCTCAACCCTGCCTACGCAACCACACTCCTCATGGTGGACAACTGGCTGCCCAACTTCGACATGGACGAGCAGCGCGCCCGCATTCCCGAGAAGAAGATCGGCGAGAACCTTGCGCGCATCCGCGCGGACGTCGCGGCGCGCCGCCGCTGGATCGAGCCGGTGACCGACGAGGACCGCGCGGCGCACGAGCAGTTCATGAGCCGGGGCTTGTGCTTCGAGCCGGCGGCGCTGGGCGGATTCCTGACCGTTGATTCCGAGAAGTGCATGGGATGCGGGGCGTGCGCAAAGGTGTGCCCGGCTGGCTGCATCGCGCTCGAGGGCGGTAAGGCCGTCCGTAACGCGCAGGCGGGCTTTGGCTGCAACGCCTGCCTCGCCTGCATGCACGCCTGCCCCGCGCACGCCATCACCTGCGCGGCGGGCGACAAGAACCCCGCGGCGCGCTTCCGCAACGAACACGTGACCCTTGCCGAGCTGCAAGAGGCCAACAGCGGCCGCTGATGCGCTTCTCGCCAAGCCGAAAGCCTGCGGCTTCGGCTTGGTTCATTCAGAAAGAGGAACTATGCACGTGAGCCATCTTTCACGCAGGTCCTTTATCGAGGCTGCCGCGCTCGCTGCGGGCGGGCTGGTACTCGAGGAAGGCCTGGTCGGCTGCGCGGATGTCCGTGAGCTTGGCGGCTACGTCCTCACGGAGGGGTCGCAGACAGACCGCGGCTTCGTCGTTGACGACGCCCTGCAGACGCCATCGGGCAGGACGCTGCACTTCTCGCTCCATGTGCCGGACTCCTACAACGGGTCCGTGCCCTATGCGCTCTACGTGGCCTGCCCCGGCTGGGAGGGGCTCTACTTCCAGGGCGTGGGGGCGAATCTTCAGGAGGACTACCCCTTCGTGGCGAACGACTACATCGCCGACATGATCGTGGCCTCGCCCCAGCTCGACGACTGGGACGAGCAATCGGCGTCAGACGTGGTGGAGCTCACCGAATGGCTGCTCGGTGCCTACAGCATCGATGCGGACCACGTGTACCTGAGCGGATGCTCGGGCGGCGGCGAGACCATCTCCATCGTCTTGGGAACACGCCCCGAGCTCTACCGACGCGCGCTTCACACCATCTCGCGCTGGGACGGCGACATCGAGACGCTCGCCGCAGCCGAGGTTCCCGTGTATATGGCTATCGGCGAGAACGATGACTATTACGGCTCCGAACCCGCGCACGAGGCGTACGAGGAGATTCGCGCCGCCTATCGAGCTCGCAGGCTTTCCGAGGAGCGCATCAGCGAGCTGGTGGTGCTCGATGTCAAGCCCACGAGTTACTTCACCGAGCGGGGCTTTGCTGCGGACGCGGGCCAGCACGGAGCGGGCGGCTACCTCTTTGCCCGTGACGAGGACATCATGGGATGGTTGTTCTCATGACACGGAGAATAAAGGGACTGACGAGAAGGGCGCTGCGCCGCACGGTCGACATAGTCCTTGCGACCCTGCTTGTGGTTCAGATGTTTTCGCGTTTCTGGGTGCCCTGCTCATGCAGGTAGTCGTCCGCAGCGCCCGTCCGATCATACACTTGGCGAACGAAAAGGGGCGGTGGGCCTCCGTCTTCACGGGCCCACCGCCGCCGAACTGGGTTACGCAAGTCGGGACTACGCGAGCTTCTTCGAGAGCGCCCTTGCCTCGTGCGTGTTGTCGACCATGCCGCCGTAGGTCATGCCGTAGAGCGCGGCGAAGCGCTTCATGGTGTACTCGCCCCAATCGAGCATCTCGCGCGTGGGCGCGCCACCTTGGAACACGAAATAGAGCGTCTTGCCGCTCATACTGCCCTCGCGCACCGGACCGTAGAAGCGGTCGAGCAGGTTGCGCAGCATGCCGGAGAGGTTGTGCCAGTAGACGGGCGACCCCACGACCAGGGTGTCCGCCGCCTCGATGCGCGCGAGCACGTCCTCGAAGTCATCGTCGCCGTAGTTCTGGCCGTAGCCGTAGACCTTGTGCTCGGCAAGATTCAGCTGCTCGTACGGGCGATCGCCGATGAGCTCGCGCGCCAGGCGCGCCGTGTTGCCATCCTTGTTGGGGCTTCCGTTGATGAAAAGAATCATACGTCTCACTCCTTACGTATTGTCTGATACCGCCTTTACCATAGGCGTGAGAAGATCCGGCGAGAAGTTCCTGCTCGTAGGCAGCTTATAACCGTGGGGTGTGTACGTCTTGCCATCCTCATCGCTGCGCCTTCCAAAACGCGAGGGCATCGTCGATCCAGCCCTCTGCCACGGTGTCGACACCCAGGCCAAAGCCGTGGCTCAGGCCTTCGTAAACATGAAACTCCGTGGGCACGCCCGTTGCTGAGAGCGCTTCGAGACGCGCCTGCATGGTGCGCCAGCTCGCGATGCCGTCGCGATCACCCACGCAGGCGTAGGTCGCGGGGTCGGCACCCGTCAGTTCGCTCATGCCGGTGTACTGCATGATGGCCGCCGCGGGCTGGGGCGTTCCTACTGGCGCGCCAAAGGCGGCCGGGCCGTAGCCGCCGACCCATGCCGCCATGCGCGCACCGGCCGAGCCGCCCCACAGCGAATAGCCCGACGTGTCCACGCTGAGCTCGTCGGCGTGCTCGAAGATGAAGGAGACGGCGCGGGCCAAGTCCTCGCAGGCGAGCTGCGCGTCCGGCCGATAGATGACCGCGAACCCGTTGACGCCGGAACGGGCCAGGTGCAGACAGTGCGGGAAGGAGTCGTGCATGGCAGCGACGTAGGCGAATCCGCCGCCCGCGCTTACCACGGCAAACGGTGCAGACGCGCCGCCCGCTCCCTCGGCAGCGAAGTGAAAGAGCCCCGTGTTGGCGAGCGAGGGGTCGGCGGCCTTCTCGGCATCCGTGTAGATGTCGTAGAAGAACGTCCGTTCCGCTGCGCGCTCTGACAGCAGATAGCTGACGACGTCGACCGTGGTGCTCGTATGGATCTGTCTCTTATACACATCTGACGCTGCCGACGAAGGCTTAGGTGTAGA
>UQPL01000040.1:0-12771 GCA_900542895.1 uncultured Collinsella sp.
AAAGATCGAGTCGTCCTCGCAGACGCTCAAGCAGGAATACCTCGATACATACGAGAGATGAATGTGGGGGAGTGTTCGGATGAAGTTGATATTTAAGGTCCAGCTCGTGTTGTGCCGAAAAGACCGTGAACCTTTTGTGGGACACGTGGCGCCGTGGTACCATAGCCGAGTTTGTTGTCTTGGTCGGAAACCAAGACGCCTTATGCGCTGATCGGTAACCAGCGCCTGACCAATAAGGAGTCCTACCATGAAGCAGGGTATTCATCCCCAGTATGTCGAGTGCACGGTGACGTGCTCCTGCGGCAACACCTTCAAGACGCACGCTACCGTGTCCGAGATGAAGGTCGAGCTTTGCAACGAGTGCCACCCGTTCTACACCGGCCAGCAGAAGTTCGTCGACACCGGTGGACGCGTCCAGCGCTTCGCCGACAAGTTCGGTGGCGCCGCTGCCGCCCAGCTCAAGAAGGCCGAGGAGGCCAAGGCTGCCAAGGCCGCCAAGGCTGCTGAGGCCGAGGCCGCTCGCAAGGCCGCCGCTGAGGCTAAGGCTGCCGAGAAGGCTAAGCGTGCTGCTAAGTTTGCCGAGGAGGCTGCCAAGCAGGCCGCCGAGGCTCCCGCAGAGGCTCCCGTCGAGGAGGCCGCTGCCGAGGCCGAGACCACCGAGGCTGCTGAGTAAATAGCTCGCCGCGGAATCACTCGCATTCATGGCATGAGGGCCGTGCATCCATTTGGGTGCACGGCCCTTTTCTTTTTGATTAGTGCAAACTAACCTGTCCCCATGGCACCAAATGGCAGAGAGGCAGCGTTTGCCCAGATAAAACCTGCCAAAATTAACCTGTCCATTGTGACAGGTTGGTCGTAGTTATTACGTGGCGGTCGAGGTCGACCGTATAGGCCGCGCCTTGTTTGGCTAAAGTACAATCATCTGTGTTTAACTCGCCCGCAGCTGCACGGCGTGGGCGATGGCCAAAAAGGAAAACCACATGGGATTCATGTCAAAGCTGCTGTCCTTTGGATCCGATAAGGACCTTAAGCGCTACTACAAGATCGTCGACCAGATCAACGGTCTTGAGCCCCAGTTTGAGAAGATGACCGAGGAGGAGCTCCGCGGCCAGACCGATAAGTTCCGCGAGCGTTACGCCAACGGCGAGTCGCTCGACGACATGCTCCCCGAGGCCTTTGCCACCGTGCGTGAGGCTTCCAAGCGCACCATGGGTATGCGCCACTTTGACGTGCAGCTCATTGGCGCCATGGCACTGCACGAGGGCCACATCGCCGAGATGAAGACCGGCGAAGGTAAGACCCTCGTCTCCACGTTGGCCGGCTATCTTAACGCTATTGCCGGCAAAGGCGTGCATGTCGTTACCGTCAACGATTACCTGGCAAAGCGCGATTCCGAGTGGATGGGCCGCATCTACAAGTACCTGGGCATGACCGTCGGTCTGCTCCAGAACAACATGCCGCTCGAGCTCAAGCGTCCGGCCTACCAGGCCGACGTCACGTACGGCACCAACTCCGAGTTCGGTTTCGATTACCTGCGCGATAACATGGTTACCCGCCCCGAGCAGCGTGTGCAGCGCGGCCACAACTACGCCATCGTCGACGAGGTTGACTCCATCCTGATCGACGAGGCGCGTACCCCGCTCATCATCTCGGGCGCCGGCACCAAGTCCGCCAGCACCTACAAGGACTTCGCGCGTGCCGTGCGTGGCCTTGAGCGCGGCGAGGACGTGTCGCACGACATGCTCACCGCCACCGAGGATGTTGAACCCACGGGCGACTACGTCATGGACGAGGCCAAGCACACCATCGCCGCCACCGAGCGCGGTCTTAAGAAGATCGAGCGTCGCCTGGGTATCGATGACATCTATGCCGATCTCTCCGGCCAGCTGGTCAACCACCTGCAGCAGGCGCTGAAGGCCCAGTACATGTTCCACCGTGATAAGCAGTACGTGGTCACCAACGGCGAGGTCAAGATCGTCGACGAGTTCACCGGCCGCATCATGGAGGGCCGCCGCTATTCTGAGGGCCTGCACCAGGCCATCGAGGCCAAAGAGGGCGTGCTCGTACGCGAGGAGAACCAGACCCTGGCCACCATCACCCTGCAGAACTACTTCCGTCTGTATGACAAGCTTTCCGGCATGACCGGCACGGCACTTACCGAGGATGCCGAGTTCCGCGAGATCTACAAGCTGCCCGTCGAGGTCATCCCCTCCAACAAGCCCGTGCAGCGCGTGGACCACGAGGACCTGGTGTACCGCACCATTCAGGCCAAGTACAACGCCGTCGCCGACGATGTCGAGCGTCGCCACGCCAAGGGCCAGCCGGTCCTGGTGGGCACCGTCTCCATCGAGAGCTCCGAGAAGCTGTCCGCCGCCCTTACCAAGCGCGGTATCGCACACGAGGTCCTCAACGCCAAGCATCATGAACGCGAGGCCCATATCGTGGCCCAGGCTGGTCGCTATGGCGCCGTGACCATCGCCACCAACATGGCCGGCCGTGGTACCGACATCTTGCTGGGCGGCAACCCCGACGAGTTGGTGCGCGAGCGCCTGGAGTACGAGGGCCTGACTATGGAGGACGTGACGCCCGAGCAGCTCGAGCAGTTTAACGCTGAGGCCAAGGAGACATGCAAGGCCGAGCGCGAGCGCGTGCTTGCCGCCGGCGGCCTGACCGTCATCGGCACCGAGCGCCACGAGTCCCGTCGTATCGACAACCAGCTGCGCGGCCGCTCCGGCCGTCAGGGCGATCCGGGCGAGACCCAGTTCTACCTGTCGCTCGAGGACGACCTCATGCGCCTGTTCGGCGGCGACAAGATGGACCGCGTCTCCAAGATGATGGTCACGGCCGACATGGGCGACGACATGCCCATCCAGCACAAGATCATCTCCAAGGCCGTCGAGAGCGCCCAGCACAAGGTCGAGAGCATCAACTTCTCCATGCGTAAGAGCGTCCTTGAGTACGACGACGTCATGAACAAGCAGCGCCAGGTCATCTACGCCGAGCGCAATAAGATTCTGGACGGCAAGGACCTGACCGACCACATCACCGAGGTCATGCACGACACCGTGTACCGCTGCGTGCAGGAGTTCTGCACCAAGGACAGTCACGATGGCGAGCGCGACCTGGAGGGCCTGCGCAAGTGGGTTGTGGAGCTCACCGGCCACATCGATACGCCGAAGTTCCCCGACGAGGATTATGAGGCCCTGGCTGCCGATGTCCTGGCTTACGTAGAGAAGTGCTACAACATGAAGGCCGAGCGCTTGGGCGAGGACCTGATGCGCGAGCTCAACACCCAGGTCATGCTGCGCGTCATCGATACCCGCTGGATGAACTACCTGCAGGAGATGGACTACCTCAAGACCGGCATCGGCCTGCGCGGCTTTGGCCAGCGCGACCCGCTGGTCGAGTACAAGACCGAGGCCTACGGCGCGTTCCAGATACTCGTCGACACCATGTACGAGGATTACCTGCGCACGGTTCTGCGCATCGAGATCAAGGCTGCCCCGCGTGCCGTGGAGCACAAGGAGGAGCCCGCGCTCGAGGGTGCGCGCTTCTCCGGTCCTGCCGAGGTCGATGGCGACAACGGCGACTCGGTACTGCGCAAGCAGGCACAGGTGCAGGCCCGCACGGCTGTCCAAGGCGGACCGGCTGCCGTCAACAACGGTGGCAAGGTGACCACCTATCGCAAGTCCGAGAGCGACGATCCGTACGTCAACGTGGGTCGCAACGACCCGTGCCCCTGCGGTAGCGGCAAGAAGTTTAAGCACTGCCACGGCAGGAATCGTTAATGGCTGAGGCTTTAGAGGTAACGCCCGCCGAGCTGGACGCGTTTGCGGACCGGCTCGGCGAGGTCGAGTCGTATCTCCACTTGGACGAAAAGCGCACGCGCGTGACCGAGCTCGAGGCCAAAAGTGTTGCCCCTGGCTTTTGGGATGACGCCGACGCCGCCCGTGCCACCATGGAGGAGATCGCTCGCACCAAGGAAGATATCGCTGCCGTGGACACCGCGCGCGGCGAGCTTTCCGATGCCCGCGCCGCGCTGGAGCTTGCCGAGGAGATGGGGGATGACCCCGACGCCGCCGCCCTTCGCGAGGAGGCTACGGCCACGGCTGAGCGCCTGGCCCGTGCCATCGATGAGCTTGAGCTTTCGAGCTGGTTTACCGGTGAGTTCGATCACGGCGATGCTATTGTGACCATCAAGCCCGGACAGGGTGGTCTGGAGGCCCAGGACTGGACCTTCATGCTCTTTAAGATGTACATGAAGTACTGCCAGCGTCGCGGCTGGAAGGTCACCATCAACGACTGTCCCGCGGCCGAGGTCATCGGCATCGACCGCGCGACCTTTACCGTCGAGGGCAAGGACGCATTTGGCATGCTGCGCGCCGAGGCCGGTGTCCACCGCTTGGTTCGCATTAGCCCCACCGACGACAAGAAGCGCCGCCAGACCACGTTTGCCGGCGTCGAGGTCATCCCCGTGCTACCCGATGATATCGACATCGAAATCAGTCCCGATGACATCCGCGTGGACGTGTACCACGCGAGCGGCCCGGGCGGTCAGGGCGTCAACACCACCGACTCCGCCGTGCGCGTGACGCATTTCCCGAGCGGCATTGTGGTTACCTGCCAAAATGAGCGCAGCCAGATCCAGAACAAGGCCGCGTGCATGCAGATCCTCAAGGCTCGTCTGTACGAGATTGAGCTCGAGAAGCGCGCCGAGGCGCTCGATGAGATCCGCGGACCCAAGACCACGATTGGTTTTGGCAACCAGATTCGCAGCTACGTGCTCTACCCGTACCAGATGGTCAAGGATCTGCGCTCGGGTGTGGAGACCAGCAATGTCGAGGCCGTTCTTGACGATGGCGACCTGGACCCGTTTGTTATTGGCTACCATCGCTGGGCCACCGGCAACGCTGACGCGGAGACCCCGTCTGCTTAAACCGCCCGGGTTTATGTGGAAATGGATAAAACCCTCCGAGCGGTGTGGTTTTGTATCCAGAGTAAACCCTGCGCAGGGGTGGTTTTTGTCCGGCGAATCGGTAGAATCGAATACAAGAAGAAGTTCAAAGCGCATCCGATGGGGTGCGCTTTTTTGAGGGAGGCAGCATGGCATACCGTCTGGACATCAAGCGCATTCTTTCGATGAACTTCTTTCACGACCTGCCCCAGATTATGTTGGGGTGCGCTCTGGCCGCTATTGCGACCGACCTGTTTTTGATTCCCAACGGCCTTGCTGCCGGTGGCGTTACGGGCCTTGCCACCATTATCCAGGCGGTCGGTGCATCGCGCGGCCTATCGCTTCCCGTTGGTATTCAGACGATCGTGATGAACGCCTTGCTGTTGTTGGTCGTTATGCGCGAGGGCGGCATGTTCTACGTGGTGCAGACCGCGACGGGCTTTGTGCTGCTGGGCTTCTTTACCGATCTGTTCGCCCCGTTTGTAGCACCTCTGGCGGATGCGGACCTGATGCTCCCTGCCATGTGGGGCGGCATTATTACGGGCATCGGTTACGGCATGGTGTTGCGCGCCGGCGCCAACACCGGCGGCTCGGACACGATTGGCCAAATCATCTCGCGTAACACCTCGCTGCCGGTGGGCTCGACCGTCATGGCGATCGATGTTGCCGTATGCGCGCTGTCGGCTCCGGTCTTTTCAATCGAAAACGCACTGTATGCAGGCCTTTCGATGGTCATTAGCGGCTACGTGATCGATGCCGTGGTCGATGGTGGCAACAAGCGCCGTATGGTACTCATCATCTCGGACAAGTTCCCTGATATCGCTGCCGATATCATGTATGGCCTGGGTCGTGGTTGTACCAAGTTTAAGGCGACTGGCATGTATTCGGGTGCCGAGAAGCCGGTGATCATGGTCATCGTGAGCCGTCGAGAGCTCAATACCCTCAAGACGATCGTGCGCGAGCGCGATCCTCACGCCATTGTGACGGTCGCTGACGTTACGGAAGCCTTCGGCGAGGGATTCAAGGACATTAGCGCGTAGGGTCGACCGCGTTCCATCCAAAAGACGTTCACATTGATAAACCGTTTCATCAGCGGTTCTGCCTGCTAAATTGTTCAAATAATGATAAAAACTCTGGTAAAGCCATCAGTTTCCAGCATAATGAATGACGTACGTGCATTGCGGCTGTGTTGGGATTACCTTCGGTGCCGTGCGCATTTTGTCTAATGAGGATGAAAGGAAGGCACAATGAGCGACGAAGAGCTCAAAAAGGTTGCCAACGAGGTAAGGAAGGGCATCGTCACCGGCGTGCACGCTGCCAAGTCCGGCCATCCGGGCGGTTCGCTCGGCGCTGCCGACATCATGACCTATCTGTACTTTGAGGAAATGAACGTCGACCCGGCCGATCCCCGCAAGGCCGACCGCGATCGTTTTGTGCTCTCCAAGGGCCATTGCGCTCCGGGCCTGTACGCCGTGCTCGCCGAGCGCGGATTCTTCCCCAAGGAGGATCTCGAGACGCTGCGCCATATCGGCAGCCACCTGCAGGGCCACCCCAACATGAATGACACCCCGGGCGTCGACATGTCCACCGGCTCGCTCGGCCAGGGCATCTCCGCCGCCGTGGGCATGGCGGTTGCCGCCAAGCACTGGGGCGATACTTACCGCACGTACGCCCTGCTGGGCGATGGCGAGAGCGAGGAGGGCCAGGTCTGGGAGGCCGCCATGTTTGCCGGCAACCAGCAGCTCGATAACCTCTGCGTGATCGTCGACCACAACGGCCTGCAGATCGACGGCCCCGTCGAGGAGGTCAACGACCCCATGCCGCTCGCCGACAAGTTCCGCGCGTTCAAGTTCCACGTGGTGGAGCTCGCCGACGGCAACGACTTCGACCAGATTCGCGCCGCCTTTGCCGAGGCTCGCGCCACCAAGGGGCAGCCGACCGCCATTATCGCCGAGACCCTGAAGGGCAAGGGCGTGTCCTTTATGGAGAACCAGGTTGGTTGGCACGGCAAGGCCCCCAACGATGAACAGTTTGAGCAGGCCATGGCAGAGCTCACGGCCGCCGGAGAGGAGCTCTAGGATGGCAGACGTCAAAAAAATCGCCACGCGCGTAAGCTACGGCGAGGCCCTCGTCGAGCTCGCCAACGAGCACGATGACTTTGTGGTCCTCGACGCCGACCTGGCCGCCGCCACGCAGACCGGCAAGTTCAAGGCCGCCTGCCCCGATCGTTTCTTCGATGTGGGCATTGCCGAGAGCAACCTGATGGGCGTCGCCGCCGGTATCGCGACCACCGGCCGCGTTGCCTTCGCGAGCACCTTTGCCATGTTCGCTGCCGGTCGCGCCTTTGAGCAGGTCCGCAACTCCATCGGCTACCCGCACCTCAACGTTAAGATCGGTGCCACGCATGCCGGTATCTCGGTGGGCGAGGATGGCGCCACGCACCAGTGCTGCGAGGATATCGCCCTCATGCGCGTCATCCCCGGCATGACTGTGATCGTTCCTGCCGACGACGTCGAGGCCCGCGCCGTAACGCGCGCCGCCTACGAGTGCGACGGTCCGGTGTACATGCGCTTTGCCCGTCTGGCCTCGCCGGTTATCAACGATCCCGAGACCTACAAGTTCGAGTTGGGTAAGGGCATTGTCATGCGCGAGGGCGCCGATGTGACCATCATCGCCTGCGGCCTGATGGTCGGCGAGGCTCTCGAGGCCGCCGAGCAGCTCGCTGCCGAGGGCATCGACGCCGAGGTCATCAACATGCACACCATCAAGCCCATCGACGCCGACCTGATCGTCAAGAGCGCCACCAAGACCGGCCACGTCGTGACCGTCGAGGAGCACTCCGTGATCGGCGGCCTGGGCAGCGCCGTTGCCGACGTCCTGTGCGAGCAGTGCCCGACGCCGCTCAAGAAGATTGGCGTCAACGACACGTTCGGCGAGTCCGGCCCGGGCGCCGAGCTCCTGCACAAGTACGGCCTGGACGCCGCCAACATCATGGCGACCACCAAGGAGTTCTTGGCCTAGGACAAGACGAGGCAAAGTATCGCCTCAACAACCACATGCAAACCAGAACAGGGGCGTCCCCAAAGAGGGCGCCCCTGTTTTTTCGGCAACAAACAAAACAGGCCCGCACCAAGCAAGGGCCTCCTCCGGGAAACGGGCCCATCCCAGCCAAGTGCAATTCAGCCCCCAAGCATAGCGCTGCTGCACCCAAGTAAAACGCAGCGACCCCTTAGTTACCGCAGGCCGGGCACAGGGTTACTCTCCAAATCTTTCCGCAGGACGGAGGAGCCCCCGCCGCGCGAAGCGCGCAGCGGGGGCTCCGACAAGTCCGAGGACGATTTGGAGAGTAACCCTGTGCCCGGCCGACGGGATCCCTAAGCACGCCATGCTTCTTATGTGCAGCAAAGCTAATGCTGCTAAAATACAAAGCGCTCATGTAGTTTAAACGCACGACGATAAGGAGCACCAGTGGGTAACCACTTCCGTACCTCCGGTGCGGGCGATGATGCCCCCAAGACGCAGGCAGGCGTCCAGGGCAGTCGTTTCGCCACTCCGGATTCAGAGGGCCAGCCTGTTGCTCAGGCCCCCGCTCAGCCGGCAGATCAGGCACAGCCGGCATCCGATCCCTTTGCCTACAATCCAACCAGCGATGTCGCGCTTTCCGGCACGGCGGGTTTTGAGCCCGTTCGGGCCGTGACCGCTCGCGTGGAGCAGCCTCAGGCTGGTGCCGCCACGCCGCAGCCTACCATGGCCGGCATTCCCGACCCCTTGGCCCCTGCGACGCCGGCTCCTCAGCCTGCGCAGTCCGGTCTCTTTGCCGCTATTCCCGACCCCACGCAGCCTGCTGCCCCGGTGGTCGAGAGCGATCAGGCAGCCGAGGTCGCAAGCCTCGATAACGCGCTCAACAACCCCGATTTTACGTCGGTGTTTGCGCCCATCGATCCGCAGGCCAGCCGCAAGAAGATGGCCAAGCAGGCCGGTGTCGAGCCCGTCATCCTTATGGAGCATGTCACCAAGATCTATCCGGCACAGCCCAACAAGCCTGCACTCGACGACATCAACATCGAGATCTATCCGGGCGAGTTCGTCTTCCTGGTCGGTCACTCCGGCTCGGGTAAGACCACGCTGCTGTCGACGCTCAACCGTGACGTCAAGCCGACGAGCGGCCGCATCCTGGTTGCCGGTCAGGACCTCATGAAGATCAAGAACCGCAAGGTTCCGTTCCTGCGCCGCCAGATTGGCGCCGTGTTCCAGGACTTTAAGCTTCTGCCGCAAAAGACCGCCTACGAAAACGTGGCGTTTGCCCTGCAGTGCATCGGCAAGCCCAAGGGCGTCATTCGCAGCCAGGTGCCCGAGGTGCTGCGTCTGGTCGGTCTGGCCGATCAGATGGACTCGCTGCCCGACCAGCTTTCCGGTGGCGAGCAGCAGCGCGTTGCCGTCGCCCGCGCTATGGTCAACCGTCCGCCGCTGCTGATCTGCGACGAGCCGACGGGCAACCTCGACCCGGCGATCTCGCTGGGCATCATGAAGCTGCTCGAGCGTATTAACCGCACCGGCACCACCGTGATCGTCGCCACGCACGACCGCGAGATGGTCGATAGCATGCACCGTCGCGTGATCGCCCTCGAGGGCGGCCACGTTATTCGCGACCAGGAGAGGGGAGGTTACGGCAACTATGGCACCAACTAACGTGGGCTACTCCTTCAAAGAGGCAATCAGCCACTTCTTCCGTAACTGGACTACCTCGCTCGGCGCCGTCATCACGATCTTCCTTTCGCTGTTTATCATCGGCCTGTTCATCATGGGCTCCGCGATGCTGAACTCCGTGATCGGCACCGTCGAGGATCAGGTTGTCATCAACGCGTTCATTAGCGATGACGCCGATCAGGCCGATGTTCAGGCTTTTGAGGCCGAGCTTAAGACGTGGAATAACGTCAAGTCCGTGACCTATAAGGACAAGGACGACGCGCTGGCCGAGTATACGAGCAAGATGTCGGGCAACGCCGACGCCACCATGAGCGCGCTCGATGGCCAGAACCCGCTGCCGGCTTCGTTTGCAATTGAGATGGACGATCCGTCCAAGGTCGAGAGCACGGCCAAAAAGCTCAAGAAGGATGCCGATTTCCAGAAGATCGCGGATGACGGCGACGTCAACGCGAGCGTGCTGTACGGCCAGGAGGAAGTGAGCCGCCTGTTCCAGGTGACCAACTATATCCGCATCGCCGCCGTGGTGCTCGTTGGCCTTCTGACCTTTATCGCTTTCATCTTCATCAACAACACGATTCGCCTATCCATCACGGCGCGTCGTCGTGAGATTGCGATTATGCGTCTGGTCGGCGCCAGCAACGGCTTCATTCGCGGCCCGTTTATCACCGAGGGCGTACTGCAGGCCATTTTGGGCTCGCTGCTTTCCATCGGCGTTCTGGAGCTGCTGCGCAATTTGATGATTCCGCGTCTGCAGGAGAGCATCGGCTGGATGTCGTTTGCCCTGCCGATGCAGTACTACCTGGTGACCTATGCTGCGCTGATTCTGGTCGGCGTGATTATCGGTCTCTTTGGTTCTGCCATCGCCATGCGCCGCTACCTGCGCGTGTAGGCATGCCTGGAATTCATCCCTTCCAACGGGTCGTCTCTTATGGGGCGGCCCGTTTTTTGTCCCCTAGGGATCATTTGGGTAGACTCTTGGAATGTAAACGGCAATCGATAGTTAGGAGGCGCCATGGGGCGCAATAACAAGCATAAGCGTGGAGCTCGCAATAAGCGCGGGCCGGTGCGCAGCGAACGCCGTCCGAGCCTGACCGGGCGCGTGCAGCTCCATGAGCACAGTGCCTACGTTGTAACCGAAAACGGCGACTACAAGGTCATGGGTCGCGGCAAGCGTGAGATCATGGACGGCGATACCGTTGCCGTGAGCATTAAGAACAGCCCGCACGGTGAGCGGCGCGCCGTGATCGAAGGCGTGGTTGAGCGCGCAGCCATAAGCGTGGTGGGTACGTACCAGACCGCCGGTCCGCTCGGTGTGATCGAGCCGCTCGATTCGCGCCTGAAGGCCGACTTCTTCATTTTGCCCGAGGATACCTCGGCGGATCGCCTGGGCGTCCACCCGGGTGATGCCGTTGTCGCGCGCATTTTGACCTACCCGACGCGCCTGGAATCGGGCACTGTGACGATCGAACGCCGCATTGGCGGAGATGACGCGCCCGATTTGGGCGTTCAATATGTGATGGCTCGCTACGGCTATACCGATAGCTATCCCGAGGCCGCGCTAGACGAGGCCGAGGGGCTTTCGCTCGATGTGTCCGCGGCGCTTAAGGACCCGCTCCGCCGCGATCTGCGCGACCGCTTTGTCATCACGATCGACCCGGTCGACGCGCGCGACTTTGACGATGCCATTTCGCTGGAGCGCACGCCCGAGGGTGGCTACAAGCTGGGTGTGCATATCGCCGACGTTTCACACTATGTGGCTTGGGACGGGCATATCGATCTTGAGGCTCGCCATCGTACGACATCGGTGTATCTGGCCGATCGCGTGCTTCCCATGCTGCCCGAACGCCTGTCCTGTGACCTGTGCTCGCTTCGCCCTGACGAGGACCGTCTTGCGTTTACCGTCGATATCGAGCTCGATGCGCAGGGTCGCGTGCGGCATTACGATCCGTATCCCAGCGTGATTCGCTCGCGTGTGCGTATGGACTATGACGGCGCCGAGGCGTTGCTGGTGCGTGCCGGCGCGGTTGAGTATTCGGTGCTGGAAGGCGCCGCTGAGGATGTTGCGGCTGCCGAGGCCTCGCGCGAGGAAGCGCTTGAGCGCGGTCTTGCGTGCGAGGAGGCCGCCCGCGGCTACAACATCGATCTCGGCGATTTCCTTGTCGCCGCCAACGAGCTCGCCGAACTTCGCCGTCGTATTCGTCGCGCCCGAGGCTCAGTCGATTTTGACACGGCCGAGATTCGCGCTCTATTGGATGAGGACGGAGTGCCCGTGCAGATTGTGGCGCGTGAGCGTTCGTGTGCCACGTCGCTTATCGAGGAAGCCATGCTGCTCGCCAACGAGTGCGTTGCAGAGTGGCTGGCAGACCGTGATATCGAGGCCTGCTATCGCGTGCATGAGGATCCGAGCCCCGATAGCCTGCACGGTGCCGCCGTTGCGCTGGCGCAGCTAGGCATCATCGACGATCGCCGTGCTGCCGGTATTGCCCTGGGGAGCCCCGATGAGCTGCAGGCTGCAGTTGATGCTGCCGCCGGTACGGCAAACGCACCGCTCGTCAACACGCTGCTTCTGCGCAGCATGCAGCGTGCGCTGTACAAGCCGCGCAACGAGGGCCACTTTGCGCTCGCCGCGCCGTGCTACTGCCACTTTACGAGTCCCATCCGTCGCTACCCCGATCTGGTGGTGCACCGCGTGCTCAAACTGCAGTTGGCCTATGAGCAGCTCGGCGGCAAGGACGCTTTGGTCCGCACGCCGTGGCTGATCGGCAAGGGGCGCGAGTCGCTGCCGCGCATTCTGCCGCAGATCTGCCGCGCATGCAGCGATGCCGAGCGCGCGGCAGATGCCGCCAGCCATGCGACGCAAAAGATCAAGATTGCCCAGTACTATGAGGACCGTCTGGGCGAGCGCTATGCCGGAACCGTCTCGTGGGTTAGCAGCATGGGCCTCTTTGTGCGCTTGGACCTGACGCAGGTCGAAGGCTTGGTTTCGATCAAGAGCCTGGGCAACGAGTGGTTCGAGTTCGACGAGGACGCGCTTGCGCTGACGGGCGCCGACACGGGGACTCGCTATGAACCTGTCTCTTATACACATCTGACGCTGCCGACGAAGGCTT
>UQPL01000041.1:0-12601 GCA_900542895.1 uncultured Collinsella sp.
GCCGCGCGGCAAGGAGATATATTGCCAGACCGGAGGGGCGCCGTGGGCGGGAATCGCGCACTCCATATTTTGTTCACAAATGAATAGATCCCTCAGTCGCGTCACTGAGGTTAAAACTGAAGCATTGGCTTCTGATATTGGCGATGACCAGCTGTTTTATGAGTATTGAGACATCGGTCATCTCTGGAGCGCTACTTTACTCCAAAGGCATCAGCTATTTGTTACCCATCGGTAAAAGGCGGGTTTTGTTCGCCAAGCGTTTTTATATATAGATAGATACGGGTTCGAACTCGTGCACCGGCAACAAAAAAGACGGCCAACCGAAGTTGACCGTCTCAACAATCTTTGGGTGGGCCGTCAGGGGTTCAGTCTGCTTCGCACGCGAACGCTGCGGCGCTTTCGCGCCTTGCGCGCTGCGCTGGCAAACGCTCACGCGTTTACTCAGCTCCGCGCCCTTTCGGGTTCGAACCCGTGCCGCGGTAACAAAAAAGCGGCCGGCATCCGCCAGTCGCTTTTCTATTCTATGGTGGGCCGTCAGGGGTTCGAACCCTGGACCTTGGGATTAAAAGTCCCCTGCTCTGCCAGCTGAGCTAACGGCCCGCGGGTGGCATTGTACCACGGTCTGGGACTATTCCCAACTCCATTGGCCGTTCTGGAAAATCACAACTTCACGTCCATCAGGCGTAATGCCCGTAATATCGATGTCGTCCGTGCCGATCATAAAATCGACGTGCGTGCTCGAGACGTTAACACCATGCTCCAGGAGCTCCTCCTTGGACATGTCATACCCACCCTCGATGCATTCGGGGAAACCGACACCTAGCGCGAGATGGCAGCTAGCGTTCTCGTCATAGAGCGTATCGTAGAACAGAACACCACTTTCGCGGATCGGCGTGTTCTTGGAAATGAGCGCGACCTCTCCCAGGTGAGCAGCGCCCTCGTCAGTATCGATGATACTTGCGAGCGTTGCCTTGCCCACGCGGGCGTCGTAGTCCACCACGCGGCCGCCCTCGAACTTAATCCAAAAATCGTCGACTTTATTGCCGTGGTGGATGAGCGGCATGGCCGAGTACACGATACCGTCGGCGCGCATGCGATCGGGCGAGGTAAAGACTTCCTCGGTGGGAATGTTGGGGAAGAAGGGGTGTCCATCGGGCGTCTTGCCCTTGCCGCCGGCCCACTCGTGACCCTTCGTCATGCCAATCGTCAGATCGGTTCCATTTGCCGCGGTGTAATGCAGGTAGTCGAAACGATTGTCGTTCAGGAAACGCAGGTTCTTTTCGAATGCGGCGTCATGGAGTTCCCAGTCGCTCTCCGGGTCCTGGCCATCGGCGCGCGCGGTGTGCAGAATCGCATTCCACAGCTTATAGATTGCAACCTCATCGGCGTCTCCCGGGAACACCTCGTGCGCCCAAGCCACGACCGGAGCGCCGGCGATGCACCACGGATTGATGTTGTAATCCAGTCCACGGCGGAAAACTTTGCACTGCGTATTCCTCGCCTTGGATGCCGCGGCCGGCTTGGCTGGATCGATGCCCTTGAGGGCCGCAGGATCCGCACCCTCGATAAAGACAAAGCAGGCACCATCCTGGGCCAAGGAATCCAGCTGCATGCGCTTCCACTCGGGCGTCTGCTCAAAATAGCTTTTCTCGACATGCTCGTACGTGAGCCTCGTCACGGCATCATCGGCCCAAATGACCGTCACGTGACCGGCGCCGGCAGCATAGGCCTCCGCGACCACCACGCGCGCAAACGGCGCGCACTCGACCGGAGACTGAACGACGACCTCCTGGCCGGGCTTGACGTTTACGCCCTTGCGGACGACCAGGCGCGCGTAGTTTTTAATCTTGGGCTCCAGGGCCTTCATGCCCTCCAGAGCCTCTTCGACCGTCAGGGCAGCTCGAATCATGTGCCACTCCATCTATCTATAGAACAGTAAAAAGGCGCGCCGCAAAAACGACGCGCCTTATATCTTAGCGATAAGTATGTATGCAAACGCTACTTCTTCTTGGAGTCCTTCTTGTCCTCCTCGGCAGCCGAACGCTCGATAAGAGCGTTGAGCTTATTGTCGGACATGCCCTCGGCCTGCGTGCGATACATGTTGCGTAGGGGGCGGATGCGCACGAAGTCATAGATAAAGTCGCCCAAAATGATGACGTAGGACAAAACAATGCCGACCATCTGGACAGGGCTGGACACCATGCCAGCGGGAGCGAAGTACAGCGAGGCCCAAATTGCCACGACAAGCACCATGCCAATGGCGAGCACAATCCACCAGATACGACGGCGCTTGGTGTAGTCCTCGTCCTGCTTGAGGAGGATATTCGACACCGTATAGATGCGGTCCTCCTTGGCACGCTGTTTAGCCTTGCGGGCGCGCTTCTCCTCTTTAGAGAGGCCCTCGAGGCTCTCGCCCTTCTCGAGCTCCTTGCGGCGTGCCTTGGATGAAGCCGGCACGACGTGAACAGAGCTTGCTGCCTGACGAGCGGGCTTGGCGGATGCGGCGGACTTGCGCGCAACCCCGGTAACCTCGCGGGATTGCGTGCGCTTGTTCGTGGCGCTACGGGTACTCACTTATGCGTTCTCCTTCATGCTTGTGAACTGGGAGCCCGTGATGATCTGGAAGGCCTCGCGATAGCGCTCGGACGTGCCATCGATGACCTCGGCGGGCAGGTGCGGGGTCTCCCCCGTCATATCCCAGTTGGCCTTGAGCCAATTGCGGACGAATTGCTTGTCGTAGCTAGGCTGGATCTTGCCCTCCTCGTAGCTGGCAGCAGGCCAGAAACGGCTGGAGTCGGGCGTGAGGCACTCGTCGATCAGCGTGACCTTGCCATCAATAACACCAAACTCGAACTTGGTGTCGGCAATGATGATGCCACGGGTCGCGGCGTACTCGGCGGCAGCCTTGTAGATCTTGAGGGAAAGGTCACGAATCTGCGTGGCGATGTCCTCGCCCACGATCTCGCAGCAACGCTCGAACGAGATGTTCTCGTCGTGGTCACCGATCTCGGCCTTCGTGGACGGCGTGAACAGCGGCTCAGGAAGCTTGGAAGCCTCGGTCAGGCCCTCAGGCAGCTGGATGCCGCAGACGGTGCCGTTCTCGTCGTAGGTCTTCTTGCCCGAACCGGTCAGATAGCCGCGGACGATGCACTCGATAGGAATCGTCTGGGCCTTCTTAACCAGCATGGCGCGGCCAGCGAGGTAGTCACGATACTCAGCAAACTCCTCGGGGAAATCCGCCGGGTCGATGGAAACGAGATGGTTGGGGACGATGTCGGCAAACTTATCGAACCAGAATGCCGAGATGCGATTGAGTACCTCTCCCTTAAACGGAATCTCGTCGGGAAGAATGAAGTCGAACGCAGAAATGCGGTCGGTGGCGACCATCAGCAGGTTTTCACCGGCATCGTAAATATCACGAACCTTGCCACGGGAATCCGGACGACGCTCCATCGTTGTCACGTGAGTCACTCCTTACCTAAATACGACAGAAATGCGGGTTCTTTCCCGCATGTTTTCGCAAACTCGGAGCGGCAGGGACGCGGCCCCTCCTTCACCGAATAGCGAAAAGCTAGTGCTCCATTGTAGTAGATGCCGCGTCTGCCGTGTGCTCGCGGGGCAGATGAATTGTAAAAGTCGTACCCTTTCCAAGCTCCGACTCCACGGATATGTAGCCATGGTGACGCTCGACGATCTGCTTGGTCACGGCGAGGCCAACGCCCAGGCCGCCAGCTTCGCGGGCGCGGCTGGCATCGGCGCGCCAAAACCGCCCGAAGATGCGCGACAAATCGTCCTTGGCAATACCGATGCCAGTATCAGAAACGGCAATGCTGACGTGCTTGCGGTCACTGAGCACCGACACCACGACCCAACCGCCCTCGGGGGTGTAGCGCATGGCGTTGCTCATGAGGTTGATAACACATTGCGTGATCATGTCGGGATCGGCCTCGACGACATCGTCGTGACCCTGGGTCTCGTCCGCAAAACGCAGGCGCAGATCGCGGTCGACAAACAGGCGCTCCTGGGCATTAACGATGGAACGCACGAAAGGAACCATGTCCACCGGCTCAAGGTTGAGCGGAGCCGTGCTGTTTTCCATGCGCGACAGGTCGAGCATCTGCTGCACCAGACGAGCCAGGCGACGCGTCTCGGAAGCAACAGTCTCCAAATGCTCATCGTCGGTGGGATACACGCCATCCTGCATGGCCTCGACCGTTGCGAGCATGGCCATAAGCGGCGTGCGAAGCTCGTGTGCAACGTCTGAGGTCAGGCGCTTCTCGTGTTTCATATCCTTCTCGAGCGAAGTGGCCATCTCATCGAAGGTCTCACCCAGCTGATCGATCTCGTCATCACCGCGCAGTCCCGTGCGAGCCGACAGGTCGCCGTCACGGATTTGCTTTGCGGTACTGGTGATGCGATGAATCGGTTTGGTGAGCATGCGCGACACGAGCGATCCGATAACGACCGAAATGCAGATTGCAACAACCGCGGCGAGGGCCATGGCGTTAAAGGTCTTCTCCCTAAACGCAGAGTCCGCCTTGGTGAGCAGAGCGTCGGAGCCGATGGCCCACAGCTTTACCTGTCCGACATGCTCGCCGGAAGACGTTACAATCTCGACGTTAGCAACACTATCGGAGTCGGTTGGAGCAGACGAGACTGGGCTATGCGATGCCCTCTTGTCGTGCGTGTCGTCGGTCGTAGCCTGGTTTTCGCGTACATCGGCGGTGGCGCTTGCCGAGGGCCAGGAATCGTCATAAACGATCACGCCCTTTTTATTGACGACCTGCATGCCCAGATCGTCGGAAACCAAACTCGACGTTGCGACCGTGCGCAGTTCTCCCGCGGTCCAAGAGCCGTTTTCCTCATATGAAGTCGCCAACTTCTCGGCAGCGGAATTTGCGATTTCGACGATATTGGAGCGTGTGTAATCCGAAAAGACCGTGCCCCACACAACAGAGACAACGCCCACCAGCACCAATACTGTCATGAGCGATGTCAGAGCAAAAGCAAGTGCCATGCGCGAGGGATAGCTCATCGTTGGCCGTGAATCGGAACGAGGCGTGTTCCAACTAGCCTTGGAACCCGCCTCGCTCTCCTGCTTGTGCTTTTGTCCGATTTCAAAGCGCGCAGGTGTCATATGTGATTTCCCTATTTCTCGTCCGACTTATCGGTCTTGGCCGGAGCCTCGAAGCGATAGCCGACACCATGGACGGTGTAGAGCCACTTGGGCTTCTTGGGATCATCGCCCAGCTTGGCGCGAAGATTCTTCACGTGGCTATCGATGGTGCGCTCATAGCCCTCAAAGTCATACCCGAGCACTTTCTCGACCAGCTCCATACGGTTATACACACGGCCGGGATGGCGGGCAAGCGTGGTGAGCAGCTTGAACTCGGAAGCCGTCAGATCGACTTCCTTGCCCTCGACCAAGATCTTGTGGCCCGAGATATCGATGACCAGATCGCCGAAGTCGAGTACCTCGACGGCGGGCTCGTCGGCCTGATGGGCACGGCGGAACAGAGCGCGAACGCGGGCGACGAGCTCGCGCGGCGAGAACGGCTTAATCAGATAGTCGTCGGCGCCGAGCTCAAGACCGATAATACGGTCCTCGATCTCGCCCTTAGCCGTCAGCATGATGATGGGGACATCCGAGGTATCGCGAATGGTGCGGCAAACGCGCTCGCCGGGGATCTTGGGGAGCATAAGGTCGAGCACGACCAGGTCGAACTGATGCTTCTCGAACTCCTCGATCGCGGACTGGCCGTCGCCGACGCCCACAACCCAGTAGCCTTCGCGCTCGAGATAGGCAGCGACGGCGTCACGGATTGCCTTCTCATCCTCGACCAGCAGAATCTTTTTTGCATCTGAAGCCATAACACGGCCCCCCTGTCTCAATTAGCTAAGAACAAGCCCATTTTAACGCACCTGAGCCCGCCGGATGCCGCTATGACGCGGCAGCTCGGCAGGCGGTACTCACAATTACAACGCGTTTATTCCCCTGTTGGCGCCTTTTTAACCCCTCTAAGCTTAAAGAGAGAATAGGCGTGCAGTGACCGTCTCTGGTATACCCTGGCTGTTGCGCACCGTGGCGTACGTAAGGAATGAGTCCGATTTTCCCGCCGTAGCTGGATAATCGCCATACTCCAAAGCGCGGTCGGGCGACAGCAGCGAGCCATAGGTCTTGGCAGAGGTGTCGATCAGGAAATGCGACGCCTGTACCTTAACAAGGTATTTATTCTTCTTGCCAGCCGCACATGCGAGCGGCTCGCGTGACAGGAAGAGGTACGGCCCTCCCTCATTACCGATATACGTGCCCATATTGCCCAGGCTGCCCACGCCACTATAGGCCGCCTCGATAGAAAACACGAAGGTATCGCCCATATATACGGCCTCGAAAGGCGAAACTGACGAAGGGAGGACCAGCTGGGCACGCTTGGTGTTGTTGCCGTCGGTCAGATCGATTGCCGTTATGCCGTAGTAGACGCCCTCGTCGTTGCGGACACGCGGCGAGATGGTCAAAATGCCGTCGCTCGCGCGCGGGGCCGATGCAAAGCGGCCCGTCGATTTCCAAATTGTCTCGGCCTTGGATTCATCAAGCGAGCGACGAAAGCAAAACGAATCACTACTCGTTTTATTGCCGCCTGCCGAAGGCATTTTATACCAGATGATTGATGACCCGAACGCCGTAAACAGCGGCGGATCGTAGTCCTTGCCACCTCGATCGAGCTCAACCACGTCGCCAGAGAGCGAAGCGCCCGACAGATTTTGAGCGTAGAGCTTCCACGATGAATTGGCAAAGTTCATCTCAACCCACGCGAATACGCCGTCGCCGGCACGGACATCGTAGAATGCGTATCCCGTGCCCTCGATAGGATCCTCGATTAATGTGGTAAGCGAGCCATCGCCCAGGTTGAGCACACCGAGTGTGTTGGCGTGCAGTGCCGATGCGGGCGCCATCATCGCCGCGGCGTAATCGCCGTCGCAGTAGTACAGCAGCGTACCCAGAGGCAGCGTCCACGACGCCGCCGGCTCAAGATCGATGTCGACAGCCTCATACTCATCCGTAATCGAGATGATTTTGGAATCGTCCTTGATAACCTGCGGCTCGCCGGCGGCATCATCGCTGGTGCCCGTTTTTTTCGAGCATCCGGCAAGCACCGTGGCAGCGCCCGCGGCAGCCCCACCGAGTACAAAGTCGCGACGCGATATTCCGTTTTTGATGTGATCGGCGATACCCATTAGGCGATCTCGGCGCGAGCGGCCTCGATAGCGCGTGTAAGCTGGTCGGCGCAGGAGGTCTTTTTCATACCGCAGGTATTACCGGCGAGAACCTCGATTACGCGATCGGCAGGAGCGCCCTCGACCAGTTTGGAGATAGCCTTGAGATTGCCGTCGCAGCCGCCGGTAAACTCAACGCCCATCACCTTGTTGCCGTCATCGGAAAGGTCAAGGTGAATATTGCGAGCACACACGCCCTGAGGCTTGTAATCAAACGAAATCATGCGATCCCCTCTCAGAATGTTATTCGAGACGACTATTATCCCCGTCTTTCCCTAAATGCAACGAGGCGCTTTGCCGGCAACACACATTACCAGCAAAGCGCCCTAAAAAGCTAACGTTATGCCCGAACCTACTCGAAGCTCAGCTGCTCCAGACGATCAAAGACTGTGTCGATACGAGTGAGGAAGTCCCACGGATCAAAGATCTCGTCGAGCTTCTCCTGGCTGACGGTGCAGCGCGGATCGGCCTCGAGACGCTCCTTAAAGGTGGGGCCGGAGACGCAATCCTGCACCTCGTGCCAGGTTGCCATGGCGTTCTCCTGCACAATGGCGTACGCGTCCTCGCGGGTGATGCCCGTGTCGACGAGGGCGAGCAGCACCTTGGAGGAGAAGATGAGGCCGCGGGTCTTATTGAGGTTGGCCATCATGCGGGCAGGGTACAGCTGCAGGCCGTCGATAACGCGGATGAGGCACTGGAACATGTGGTCGAGGGCAATGAAGCTATCGGCCTGGGCGACGCGCTCGGCAGAGGAGTGCGAAATGTCACGCTCGTGCCACAGGGCGACGTTATCGAAGGCGACCTGGGCGTTGGACTTCACGACGCGCGACAGGCCGCAGACCTTCTCCATGGTGATGGGGTTGCGCTTGTGCGGCATGGCTGAGCTGCCCTTTTGACCCTTACGGAACGGTTCCTCGGCCTCGAGTGTATCGGTCTTCTGCAGATTGCGAACCTCGGTAGCGATGCGCTCACAGGTGGCCGCGGTGGTGGCAAGAACGCCGGCGAGGTAGGCGTGATGATCGCGGCTAATAACCTGCGTGGACAGCGGGTCGTGAACCAGGCCCAGGTGCTCGCAGACATATTCCTCGACAAACGGCTCGATGGAGCTGTACGTGCCGACAGCGCCCGAGATAGCACCGAAGGCAACATTCTTGCGGGCATCCTCAAGACGGTCCAGATCGCGCTTGAGCTCCCAGGCCCAAGAGCCAAACTTCATGCCGAAGGTCATCGGCTCGGCATGGATGCCATGAGTACGTCCGGCGCAGAGCGTGTTGCGCTCCTCGAAGGCACGACGCTTGCAGATCTCGCCGAGTTTCTTGACGTCCTCGATGATCAGGTCGCAGGCCTGGGTGAGCTGGTAGCACAGGGCCGTGTCGCCCAGATCGGAGCTGGTCATGCCATAGTGAACCCAGCGGCTGGGCTTGGGGTCGCCCTCGGGAACATCGGCATCGATGTACTCCTTCATGTTGGTCAGGAAGGCAATGACGTCGTGGCGCGTGACTTCCTCGATCTCATCGACCTTCGCCTTCTCAAAGTTGGCATGGTCGCGGATCCACTGGGCCTCGTCTTTGGAAATACCGATCTTGCCGAGCTCCGCCTGGGCCTCGCAGGCCAGAACCTCGATTTCCTGCCAAATGGCGTACTTGTTCTCGAGGGAGAAAATGTGTCCCATCTCCGGGCGGGTATAGCGATCGATCATAGCGGCTCCTTTTTGGTTATTGGCACGTTGGTCGTGACCCAACCATTGTACCGTGCGCAGGTGCAAGTATGGGCAGTAGGCATTAACCTAACATTTTGGAATTGGAGCGACCATGAGGACGTCTGCGCATTTGCTTCGCAAATCCGCACCGGCTTCAGGCGAGCCCCTCAGCTTCACGAAGCCGAAGGGGAAGACTTTGTTGAATTAGCCGTCCCCTTGTCTCCCGTGCCCGGTGGAGCGGGCAACGGGACGTCTGCGTATTTGCTTCGCAAATCCGCACCGGCTGCGGCCGCCTATCGGCGACCTTGCCTGCTCGCTATAAACGCTTCGCGTTTATTTAACGCTCGCACCCTGTCGGGTTCGAGTCCCGGCGCTTTATTGAAAAAAGCACGGCACCGTGATGGTGCCGTGCTTGTGCTCTTAACTGGAGCGGGCAACGGGACTCGAACCCGCGAGTGTCAGCTTGGGAAGCTGATGCCTTACCACTTGGCGATGCCCGCATATGTGGGGGATAGTATAACGCGGTTGTCTTGTTCGATACAAGGGTGGCGATGCTTGTTTTAGCTGTGGAGATTCGTTTGAAAATCGCGTCAATTGTGGAGACGAGGACCTTTGACTTCCTGTTCTCCCTATCTTCTACCTGCACTTTTGCTTGATTGTTGTATTTGAGCTCAATTTGTCAGGAATTGGGCAAGCTTTTGGTCAGGCTCCGGTACTTACCCGCATGAACCTCGGGGGTAGCCTCATCCTACGCGTCGCAGCCTCCCCGTGCGACGCACGAGGGATAAGGAGCAGCCATGTCCAACGCACCCACGCACTCTGTCCACAGCGCAATCGCAACAGGTCCGCTGCTCCTGCTCCTCTTCCTGCTTTTCGGCTGCCTGGCACCGGGAGCCGCATTTGCCGTCGATGGCTACGACCAGCTCGGCTTCCGCACTATTAGCGATGATTGTGGACCCTTCTTCATCGGCAAGTATGAAGCTCAAGACACCTCGATTGCCTACTGCATGAACCAGGAGCGCCCCGGCCCCACCAAACCGGGCGGCCCATGGCTCAACTTTGATCAAGGCTGGGTGTGGCTCGACGACGAGTTCGCGGCAATCGTTTGTCACGGATATCCTACCGCCACGTCGTTTGGCGGTTACCATCTTTCACCCGATCGCGCCCGCGCCGCCACCCAGCTTGCCGTATGGATGCTCAACGGCACTACCCATGTCGACGGCACCTACTCCTACACGACCGCTCAGGGCAAAACCAAGAGCGGACACTTTACCGCCGACAATGAAGTCGTGGCGGCTGCGCGGTGGCTCCACGACAGCGCAAAATCAGGAAGCATCAAAGCCGCTCCGCACCGCGCGCGACGCTATCTAGGAGCCGTATCGGGCGGCAGCAAACGTCAAGACATGCTCTATGTACTGCCGGCGGTCTCTGTTTCCTTCCAAAAGCAGTCTGCTGACACCGTTATTACCAGCGGAAACAATACCTATCAGTTTACCGGGGCAACATTCGATATTTTTGAGAGCGCCAGCGGCGCGCGTGTCGGCACCATCAAGATGGACAGCAACGGTCGAGCGCAAGCAACACTCCTACCCAACACGGCGTACTACCTGATTGAAACGAAGGCGCCGGCCGGCTATGTCCCCCGTCGTGATCGCATCGCCTTTACCACGGGGAATGACGGCGGACAGGTTGCCATTGATGAACAACCTGGCACCATTACCTTGCGCATCGCAAAGCTCGATGCCGCGACGAATGTAGGCCCCCAAGTTGGAGCTTCGCTCGCAGGAGCAAAGTTCACGTGTGTGTCGCAATCAACCCCTGGATGGGCACAAATCCTCACGACCGACGAAAGCGGTCGGGCCACCCTCGCCGATGTCCCCTTAGGAACCTTTACCATCTACGAATCAAAAGCCCCCGAGGGCTACCTGCCATCCAACGACAGCTGGACCTATACCGTTGGAGCCGACCAACTCGGCGATTCAGGCGTGGTCGAGATCGAATCTCGCGTTTCCGATATCCCCATTGCGTTTAACCTTGAGATTTCCAAATTCAAGGATTACGGCAATAGCGACCAATCCGGCCTGGAGCAGCCGGCGGGTGGTGTTGTCTTTGAGGTTGTCAGCAACAGCTCTCAGCAGGTTGTTGGCACACTGACCACAAACATCTATGGCTTTGCCTCCACCAAAGATCAGCCCGAAGCATGGTTCGGCACAGGCAAGCGACCCGCCGGTGTCCACGGAGCCGTCCCATACGACCGTGCCGGCTACACGGTTCGCGAGGTTCCGGAAACCGTCCCCGAGGGTTTTAAACGTGCAGGGGAATGGACCGTCGGGGCCGATCAGATTTCCAACGGCGCCGTGCTTCAATATATCGTGGACAACCACGCTCTGTCGACGCATCTCCAGATTGTAAAACGCGATGCCCAAACAGGCGCTTCTGTTCCACTAGCCGGATTCACCTTCCAACTCCTCGACAGCAATCATGAACCTGTCTCACAAACTTGCTGGTATCCAGCACATAACGTAATGGACACCTTTACGACTGACGCGACCGGGACCGTCACACTGCCCGAATCGCTCGTGCCGGGCACCTATTATGTACGTGAAACCTCGGCCAAAGAGCCCTATCTTGTCGGCGAAGAGATCGAGGTAAACATACCCGCCGACATGAACCTAACGCCCGTTGCAATCGCCTCGTATTATGACCACGCCGCGACCGGAAACATCAGGATCGTTAAAACCGATGCCATAGACGGCAGCAGCCTCGCGGGCGCCGTCTTTGAGATCCGTGCCTCGGGTGATATCGTGCGCCCCGACGGTAGCATTGCCGCGCTCGACGGTGAGACTGTCGCTACCGTCACGACGGATGAAACTGGAGAAGCACGCGCGGACAACCTCCCGCTGGGACCTGGCGCCGCACGCTACGAGGTTGTCGAGACTCAAGCGCCGGCAGGCTTCTTGCTCGATCGGACAACCCATATTGTCGACCTTACTTATGCCGACCAGAAAACACCCGTTGTAGAAGCACAGCTTAACGTATCCGACGATTACACCAAAGTTGATATCTCCAAGGTCGATGCAAGCGGCGAGCAGGAAGTGGAAGGCGCACAGCTCACCTTATATGGTCCCGATAAAACCGAAATAGACTCCTGGACCTCATCCGACAAGCCGCACCGCGTCGAACATCTTGCACCCGGCACCTACTCGTTGCGCGAAATGATGTCTCCGCGGACCTATGACCTTGCCGAGGAGATAACGTTTGAAATAAAGGATACGGGAGAAGCCCAATCCGTCGCGATGAAGGATGCGCCCATCGAGATCAAAGGACAGGTCGACAAGCGTCAGGAACTTGTCCAACCTATCGGGAAGGGCCTGTTGGCTAACGGCGATGGTAAAAACCGTGCCGCAATGCAAACCAATACGGATGGGCTTTTCTCCTATACCATCGACGCTCGAAACGATTCAACCACCTGGGTTGATGAGTTCACAATTACCGATGATCTTGAGTGTGCCGAGGACGATACAGCGAGATTCGTCTCAATCGAAACCCCCGTCGCCATCGGCGACCTCAATGGTCTGTGCAACGTGTGGTATCGCACGACGCCGTTGGACTCGACAGACGTCGATG
>UQPL01000042.1:0-12534 GCA_900542895.1 uncultured Collinsella sp.
GTCACCCTCGACGGCCACGCTGCCGGGCGTGCGATACGAGCCACTGCTCACGCGGAAGTTCGTGACCTCGGGCTGGCCGTCCCGGGCGGGAATACGCTCGACGTTGACCTCGACGCCGAAGGCCTTCATGGCCTGGATCGTCAGGTTGATGTAGGGGCGGCTCTCAATGAGGCCGGTCACCTGCACGCAGGAGGGCTGGGCCAGCAGCGGGGCTGCCAGCAGCAGGCCCGAGATGTACTGCGAGCTCACGTTGCCCGGTAGCACAAAGGTGCCCGGGCGCATGCGGCCGCTCGTCTTGAGCGGAAAACCGCCCAGGCCCTGCAGGTCGCAACCGGCGGCGATGATCTCGTCCGAGAGCGGGGAGAGCGGGCGGGCGCCCAGGCGGCCCTGGCCCACGAAGGTGGCATTCGCACCCAGCGCGCAGGCGACGGGCAGCATAAAGCGCAGCGTGGAGCCGCTTTCGCCGCAGTCAAGCGTGCCGCCGGCAAGGGCCTTGAGCAGGCCAAACTCAACACTCTTCATGGTGGGGTGGACCTGGAAGCCGTCCTCGACGGTCTCGATGCGAGCGCCTAGGGCCGTGAGACAGCGCACCGTGGCCTCGATATCGGCGCAGGTGGTGTTGCAGGTGACGTGCGTCTCGCCGTTGGCAAGCGCAGCGCAGATGATCAGGCGATGCGCCATCGACTTGGACGCGATGGCGGGAACGGTGCCCTTGAGCGGGGACGGGGTGATGCGGGCTAGCATGCGGATGCGTCTCCCTTCTGGCCGAGGCCCTCGGCAATGAGTTCGTGGAAAGTGGAAAGCGGCGTGCGGTCGATGCTGCAACGGCCAATGTCGTGCGGAATTACCAGGTCGATAGTGTCACCGGCGCGCTTTTTGTCGTGGAGTGCCTCGGCAAAGACGGCGTCGGCCGAAAGCCTGCAGCGGGTCTTGAGGCCGTGGCGCGCGCAGAGCTCCTCGATGCGAGCGGGAAGTTCGGCGTCGCAAATGCCGTGCAAGGCCGCGGCGCGCGTGATGATGCCCATGCCGATCGAAACGCAGTTGCCGTGCCCCAGCTCAAAGTTCTCGCAGGCCTCGACGGCATGTCCGGCGCTGTGTCCAAAGTTGAGGAGCTTTCGCTGGTTGGTTTCGCGCTCGTCGGCGACGACCACGGCGCGTTTGATGTCGATATTGCGGGCGATGATGAGTGCTACGCGGGCCACATCGCGGTTGAGCAGCTCCAGCGTGAGCGGGGTTTTCTCCAACTCGGCGAAGAGCTCGGGGTCGGCGATCACGGCGTGCTTGACGACCTCGCCGCAGCCGTCGGCGAACTGCTCAGGCGTTAGGGTGGCAAGGCATCCCACGTCGGCGATAACCACGCTCGGCTGCCAAAAGGCACCGGCGAGATTTTTGCCGGCGGCCAGGTCGATGGCCGTCTTGCCGCCCACCGACGAGTCCACCATGGCGAGCAGGCTCGTGGGGATCTGCACAAACTTGCAGCCACGCATGTAGGTGGCGGCCACAAAGCCGGCCACGTCGCCCACGACGCCGCCGCCGAGCGCCACGATCACGTCGGAGCGCGAAAGCTCGTGCTCGGCCACAAACTCCAAAATGGCAACATAGGTTTCGGCGCGCTTATGGGCCTCGCCGGCCTCGAAGGTGCAGATGCTCACCTCGTAGCCTGATGCCTCCAGACTCTGCTTAACTGGCATCTGGTAGAGCGGGCCCACGTTGGTGTCCGTCACGATGACGGCCTTGGTGCCGCCGGCAGTGGCGCGCACGAGCGGTCCCGCCTGCTCCAGCAAAAACGTGCCTACATGCACCTGGTAGGGGCGTGCGGTGTCGATATCGATGGTAATCGCCATAAGCTTCGGTCCTTTCGACCTGGCGTGATTGGTGGTCTAGTGGGAGGCCTCGTCGTCGAGTGCACGCTTAATGCGGTCGCCCTCGGCAAGGAGATTCTCTAGATAGCGCTGGTCGCGGTCCTTGAGCGCACGGCTGTAGGCGCCAAGCGACTCGATCAGGTGGTCGATCTCGAAGGCGAGCGCGTCGGCGTCGTCGATCATGAGCTCGGACCACATTTGCGGGTTGAGGTGCGCCACGCGGGTGAGATCGCGGTAGCTACCGGCCGAAAAGCCGTGGTGGACCTGGGCGGTCGGACTCTTTACGTAGGCGTTGGATACCACGTGCGCAAGCTGGCTCGTGAAGGCGATGACGCGGTCGTGCTCGGCGGCGCTGGTCACGCTGAACTTGCCAAAGCCCAAGGGGCGCACCATCTCGCGCACCTGGTCCAAAAGCTCCAGCTTGAGCGCATCGTCCGCTGCGGGCGGCACGAGCACGAGCGGCGCGCCCTGGAACAGGTCGGCGCGGGAGTGCGCATAGCCCGAGTACTGCGTGCCCGCCATGGGGTGCGCGCCCACAAAGTAAAAGCCGTGCTCGCGGGCAAGCTCAAAGGCCCGCTCACACACAATGCCCTTGACGCCCACGGTGTCGATCACCACAGGACCCATGATGGCGTCGGTGTCGGTGGCGTCGGCGAGTGCCTGTGCATGCGCCTCGAGCCACTCGATGCAGGCCTCGGGGTAGCAGGCCAGGACGATGATGTCGCATTCGCCGAGTGTCTTGTCGTTGAGCTCTCCGGCGACAGTGCCCATGCTGGCGGCCGCCATGACATCGTCATCGGGGTCCCAGGCCAGCACGCGGACGCCCGCCTGTGCATAGCCGCGGGCAAAGCTACCGCCGATGAGGCCCAGGCCGACGATACCGGCGCACTTGGGGCCGCCCTGGTTAACGCGCGCGTTTCTCACCGTACCCATGGGTTACTCCATGGTCTCTTGGCAGACAACCTCGCGGATGGCTCGGATGCGGCGCATGGTGTCGTCGAATTGATCGGGGGTGAGGGCCTGGGCGCCGTCGGACCAGGCGCGGCTCGGCTCGTCGTGGACCTCGATCTCCAGGCCGTTGGCACCGCAGGCGGTCGCGGCGAGCGCCATGGGCTCAACGTAGCGGGTGTAGCCGGTGGCGTGGCTGGGGTCGGCGACGACGGGCAGGTGCGACAGGTGGTGCAGCACCGGCACGGCGTTGAGGTCGAAGGTATTGCGGGTACGGGTCTCGAAGGTGCGGATACCGCGCTCGCACAGGATGACGTTGTCGTTGCCCTCGCTCATGATGTACTCGGCGGCCATGAGCAGCTCGTCGATCGTGCCGGACATGCCGCGCTTAAGCAAGATCGGAGTCTGGGTCTTGCCGACCTCCTTGAGCAGGGGGAAGTTCTGGGCGTTGCGGGCGCCGATCTGCATGACGTCAATCTTCTTGTCCAAGAAGACCTGCACGTCGCGCGGGTCCATGATCTCGGTGACGATCGGCATGTCGAGCTCGGCAGACGCCTCGCACAGCAGGTCGAGGCCGGCGGGGCCCATGCCCTGGTAGGCGTAGGGGGAGGTGCGGGGCTTGTAGGCACCGCCGCGCAGCATCGTGGCGCCGGCGGCCTTTACGCGGCGTGCGATGCGAATGAGGTTCTCGCCCTCGACGGAGCAGGGGCCGGCGATGACTCGGAACTGGTCGCCGCCGATCTTGACGCCGTGGCCGCAGTCGATGACGGAGTCCTCGGGGTGGAACTTGCGGTTGGCACGCTTAAAAGGCTCGGAGACGCGCTGCACGCGCTCGACGACATCCATGGACTCGAGCAGGAACGGGTCGATCTTGGTCGTATCGCCCACCAGGCCGATGATGGTCTCGTTCTCGCCGCGCGAGACATCGGTCTTCAGGCCCTTTTTCTCAATCCAGCTGACGATATGGCCGACGGCCTCGTCGCTGGCGCTCTGCTTTAGAATTGCAATCATGGTGTGCCTCTCACCTCGATGGATAACTTTTGCAAAAACGGCCCGCATCGCGAGCCGTGTATATATGGTGCATGAGAGTTTATACTATCTGACTCGCTTTTGCCTTCTAAAGTGGGCCGTTGCGCCGCGTCTTCCTCGGAATTGCAAAGCTTTTTCTTTTATTTTGATAGCCCGAGGTGCACTTGGGTATAATGCCAAACGTTGGCCCTATTAGCTCAGGGGATTAGAGCGTCTGCCTCCGGAGCAGAAGGCCGTTGGTTCGAATCCAACATGGGGCACCATCGAACGTAAGACCGTCCGAACCTCGCATGGTCCGGGCGGTTTTTCTTATACCGACGCGACGTGATGGGACGTGGTATGGAAGCAACGGATATCGAGCGCGGACTCTCGACCGCCGAGGTCGAGGAGCGCATCGCCGCCGGTAAGATCAACCGCAACATGGAGCTCAAGACCAAGTCGGTCAAAGAGCTCATCATCGAGAACCTCTGCACGCTGTTCAATTTGATCAACGTGATCTTGGCGTTCCTGGTCATTTTGACCGGTTCGTTTAAGAATCTGACGTTCCTGTTCGTGGTGTTCCTCAATACCGCTATTGGCGTCATTCAGTCCATGCGTTCCAAGAAGATGGTCGATAAGCTCACACTTCTGACCTCCAAGAAGGCCATCGCGGTGCGCGACGGTGCCGAGGTGGAGCTCGACTTGGACCAGATCGTGCTCGACGACATCATCCGCCTGGGGCGCGGCGACCAGATTCCCGCTGACGCCGTGGTGGTTTCGGGCGAGGCGCTCGTGAACGAGAGCCTGCTGACGGGCGAGAGCGACCTTATTAAGAAGCAGCCCGGTTCCGAGCTCATGAGCGGCAGCTTTATCGACTCGGGCCTGCTGCGCGCTCGCGTGATCCATGTCGGCGCCGACAACTACGTGGCCAAAATTAATAACGAGGCCAAGTACGTCAAAAAGGTCAATTCCGAGATCATGAACGCGCTTAATGCCATCGTGCGCTTTGCGAGCATCATCATGATCCCGCTCGGTTTGGCGTTGTTTGCCTCGAGTGTGAGCGAGCTGTGGGATGCCGCGGGAACCCCGGGCGATAGCGCGCTTTCGTGGTGCTTCTCCGAGCTGTTGGCTGGTCATGTGCCTTCGTCGGCACTGCTGTCCACGGTGGGCGCCCTGCTGGGCATGATTCCGCAGGGCCTGGTGCTGCTGACTTCGTCGGTGCTCGCGATTGCCACGGTGCGTCTGGCGCGTCGCAAGGTGCTGGCACAGCAGCTCTACTGCATCGAGACGCTCGCGCGCGTCGACGTGCTGTGCCTGGACAAGACGGGCACCATTACCTCGGGTCGTATGGAGGTCGAGGGCACGTATCCGCTGCCGGTTGAGGGCGTGAGCCTAGGCGCCAGCTCGGACGAGGCGGCTGTTCCCGTCGATACCACGGTGCTCGATTTCGCGCTGGCTAACGTGGCACGTGCGACTTCGGCCGATGCCAACGAGACCTGCCAGGCGCTGCTCAACTATTACGCCGATCGCCCGGTCGAGGTGTCTGAGCCGCTGTCGGTCATTCCATTCTCGTCGTCTAAAAAATGGAGCGGCGCTTCTTTTGCGCAGGGCTCCTATGTGATGGGCGCCGCGCAGTTTGTGCTTTCCGAGCGTGTGTTTTCGCAGGTCGAGAACCGTGTCGCCGAGCTTGCCGATACCTGCCGCGTGCTCGTGGTGGCGCGCGTGGACGGCTTTACGCCCGATGGGGATATGGTGGGCGAGGCCGAGCCCGTGGGCTTTGTGACCATCCGCGACGAGATTCGTACCTCGGCGGCCGAGACCATCGGCTACTTTAACGAGCAGGGCGTGACCCTCAACGTGATCAGTGGCGACGACCCGCGTACGGTGTCGTCGATCGCGCGCGTGGTGGGCGTGCCGGGGGCGGACGCTTATGTGGACGCCACGACGCTCGATACGCCGGCCAAGCTCGATGCCGCAGTGGACCGCTACCATGTCTTTGGTCGTGTGACCCCGCAGCAGAAACGTGAGCTCGTGCAGGCGCTCAAGCGCCGCGAGCACACCGTGGCCATGACGGGCGACGGCGTCAACGACGTGCTGGCGCTCAAGGAGGCCGACTGCTCCGTGGCCATGGCGGCCGGCTCCGATGCCGCGCGTAACGTGGCCGAGATCGTACTCGTCGACAACGACTTTGCCTCGATGCCCGCCGTGGTGGCCGAGGGCCGTCGCTCCATCAACAACCTGCAGCGTTCGGCCTCGCTATTCCTGACTAAGACGCTGTTCTCTATGGGCCTGGCGGCGCTGTGCATCGCGCTGCCGCCGTACCCCTTCGAGCCCATCCAGATGACGCTCATTAACTTCTTCTGCATCGGCGCGCCGGGCTTTGTGTTGGGCCTGGAGCCCAACAATGCTCGTGTGAAGGGTGCGTTTTTGAGCAACGTACTCAAGCGTGCACTGCCGGCGTCGATTGCGGTCATTTTGGCTGCGGCGCTCGATATCTTTGTGGCGCGCGTGTTTGGCTTTAGTCAGCTCACGCTGTCTACGATGTGCCTGCTTACGTCGTGCGCGGCGAGCGTCAGCCTGATCTGGCGCATCTCGCAGCCTCTCACGCCCTTACGTGTTGTGCTCTTTGTGTTTGTAGTCGCCGGCATCCTGGTGGGCGTTATCGGATTCCCGGAGCTGCTGTCCATTGCCAACCTGTCGATGGGCCAGATGGTTATCTTGGCTGTCATCGTGGTCTTTACCTGCTCGGTGTTCTTTAAGCTTGCCACGATGATGGATTCGCTCAAGCCGCGTCGTCGTCATGCCGCAACTGGTTTTGGCCGTGGTGTGCGCGTCCACCTGGGTCGCGGTGGTGGCAAGGTGAGCTCGACGGGTTCGACGGCCGAGCGTTTTGCCAAGCGCGTCGCCGCCGACATGGCGCAGCGCCGCGAAGATCGCACCGCTCGCGAGGCCGAGGCCCGTGCACTCGAGGGCGTGGCCCAGGCCCAGCCCAAGAAAAAGAAGAGTACCGGAGCCAAGCGCTCTCGCGTGACCAAGTCCGCCCAAGGCATCAAAGTCTCGATGCCAAGCAAAAAGAAGAAGTAGCTACGCGCCCTGGCGATGTTGAATTGGTGCCTTGCTCCTGTGGGGCCGTGGCGATGTTATGCTCTAACCTCGATTGTTTGAATTGCTTCGAAAAGAGGATGCCGTGATCTGCCCGCATTGCCTTAAGACTATCGAGGACGGCGCCTCGTTCTGCCCCTACTGCAACGCCTATGTGGGTCCGGGCGATGGTCCCGAGCACACCGAGTTCGTGTTCTGCGAGGGCTGCGGTGCCCGTCTTTCTCCGCATGATCGTACGTGCCCCAAATGCGGACGCCCCGCTCCGGGTATCCTCTCCGAGGACGCGGCCGCATCCGACCTGGCAGCGGGCCGCACGGCGGGCTTTCCGCGCCTAACGCAAGAGCAGATCGATACAGAGGTGCCTCATGCGCCCGCCTCGGCTGCCGCGGTTCTTTCGGACGCCGCCGATCCTAACGAGACCTGCGTGCTGCCGGCTTTCGATAAGGATTTCGGTATCCCCAAGGTCGATATTCCCACGCCCGTTTCCCTGCATGACGAAACCCAAAAACCCAAGCGCAAGGTGCATCCCGACGAGGACGCCTATCACAAGCACAAGCGTCATATCCCCAAGCCGCTCATTATCATCGCGGTCCTTGCCGTCGTTTGCGGCGGTGCCTATTGGTTCGTGACGACCGATCCCATGGGTGTCATGCCTGGCTTCTACGACCAGTTTGGCCAAGCTGCACAAACCACCTTCCCCACGCGCCAAAAGGGCGAGGCGACTGAGGACGATACCAAGCAGGACGATTCTGCCGAGGTGGTCCAGGAAGAAACCGTGCTCACCGATGATCAGCTCTATACCAGGCTCGACGGTCTGTATCAGACCATCGTGTCCTACGGTGACGAGGACCAGATCGGTGAGGTCATCGATTCCTTTAACAACGGCTATCTCCGAACGCCGCTGTCCACCCGTCAGGAGCTGTCGCAGAGTGCCTACGCCCTGCGCGACCAGATCAAAAAGACGCAAGATGAGCTTAACAACCTTAAGTATCAGGACGATACGGTCTATGCGGACGACATCGCCCACTTAAAGCAACTTGCCGAGTGGATGTATGAGCGCGTCGACGTGATCTGCCAGAGCTGGGATATCTCGCTGGCCATTCCCGATGGTGAGTCGATGAGTTCCCACCAAAGCGAGATCCTGGCGCCCATCGCGCAGGGCGGCAACAGCGCGCTCAACCAGTACGACGCCAACGTGGGTTCCTGGAAGCCGCAGCAGCGTTCCTAAAATTAGTTCGCCATAGTCGGCATAACCTACGTGCGCAATTGATGTAAGCGCATGCTTATTGCTACAATTCGTACAAATATGCTTTAAACGCACGAGGAAGGAACCACATGTTTGGTTTTAAGAAAGAGCTCTACACGCCCGAGTATCAGCTTGCCGGCGACGAGTGCGCCGTTATCGAGACGTCGAAGGGTACCATCAAGGTCAAGTTTGACGGCGAGGGCGCTCCCATTCATGTCGCGAACTTCTGCGAGCTTTCCACGATGGGTTTCTATGATGGCCTTAAGTTCCATCGCTATGTGCCCGGTTTTGTCATCCAGGGCGGCGACCCCAATACCCGCGACATGTCCGGCGCCGACGTTGCTGCCGGTCTTGAGGGCCCCGATGGCATGCCCGGTACCGGTGGCCCAGGCTACTGCATCAAGGGCGAGTTTGCCACCAATCCGCGCAACAGCCATGTCGATGGTGCCCTAGCCATGGCACGCTCCATGGACCCCGATTCTGCGGGTTCGCAGTTCTACTTCTGCCTGGGAGCCCAGCATAACCTCGATTCCGGTTACACCGTCTTTGGCATCACGGTCGAGGGTCTCGATGTGATTTCGCAGCTGCGTGCCGGCGACGAGATCGTCCACGTCGAGATCGTTCACGAGTAAAGGGGACTTCCTTGAATAGCCAGCTGATCCAACAGGGCCGCGCCGCTTACCGCGCGGGTGATTTTTCCGCTGCAGCCCAGATGCTTGGTGCGGCAAAGACTCCCGATGAGATTATGGGCGAGGCCGATCACCTTCGTGGCAACGCCTTGATGCACCTGGGCATGTATGCCGAGGCCGCCGAGGCCTATGCCGCCGCCCTCAACGACGGCACCTACGGCAAGCGCGGTGCGCTGCTCACCAACCGCGGCAAGGCGCTCGCCGCCGTGGGTGACTACACGACGGCCGCCCAGGCGTTCTCTGCTGCTACGCAGGATGCTTCCTACGCCACGCCGTTCAAGGCCTATCTGGGCCTGGGTAACGCGCTGTTCCAGTCGGGCGACTATGCCAACGCGGGTACTGCCTTCCGTCAGGCTGCCATCGACGGCGCCAATCCGGCTCCTGCCGCCGCACTCGGCGAGCTTGGTCGTTGCTTCATTAAGCTCGGCCGTCCGGCGGATGCCGTGGAGACCTACCGCACGGCTATCGACTTTGCCGGCCCCCGCGACGACACGCGTGCGCTCAACGCCGGCATGGGTCAGGCACTTTCTGCCGCCGGCCGCCCCTCCGACGCACTCGACGCCTTTAACGTCGCTACTGCCGATGGCATCTACCAGCTCACCTCCGAGCAGGCCGATGAGCTTGCCCGCGTGCACGATTCGCTTGCCGCGCTGTCTGCCCAGACGGCTATGGCCACGGCTCCGGCGCCCGCGATGGACGCTCCTGCCGTCGATCCGCTCGATCCTACGGGCGCGACCGGTCAGTTTATGCCCGATCCCTCGGACACCGGCTTCTTTACGCTGTCCGAGTCCGAGATGGTCCAGCAGGACCGTCAGGATCGTAAGCAGGCCAAGGTTCGTCGCCGCCATCGCCACACGGGTCTCAAAGTCTTCATCGTGCTGCTTCTGCTCATTTTGATCGCCGCGGGCGGTCTGGGCTTTGCCTACACGCGCGGCTTTGGCTTCCCGTCCCAGGAGTCTGTCGTTACCGATCTGTTCCAGGCTGCCGGCGACGGTGACACCGCAAAGGCCGAGTCTTGCCTGGCCTCGAGCCTGTCCGAGGACGCCAAGTCGATGATCATCTCCTCGATTCCGCAGGGTGCCACCGTGTCCGTCGAGGGCATGGATCAGTCCATGACCGAGACGACCGCTAAGGTTAAGGCATCGCTGTCCAAGGGCGGCGAGCAGGAGTACACCGTCAAATTCGTGCGCTCCGATAACCATATCGGCTGGGCCGTTTCCTCGCTCGATATGGATTTCTCGGCTGCTGACAACCAGTAGTGACCTTATGGGATTTAGCTTTGCCCGGCGCTTCACCGCAAGTGAGGTGCCGGGCTTGCGCTAGTATGATGAGCTAGTAGTTTTCCAGCAATCATCCAACACATCAGGAGTTGCGTTGTTTTCTTTGATGGATATGTTCTTCGGTAGCTATGCGGGCGATCTTGCCATCGACCTCGGCACCGCAAATACGCTTGTCTCCGTGCGCGGCAAGGGCATCGTCATTCGCGAGCCCTCTGTTGTCGCCATCGACAAGAACGACGAGCGCATCCTGGCGGTCGGTATCGAGGCAAAGCGCATGCTCGGCCGTACGCCCGGCAACATCGTGGCCGTTCGTCCCCTGAAGGACGGCGTCATCGCCGACTTCGATGTTACCGAGGCCATGCTTCGCTACTTTATCGACAAGGCGTCCGAGAAGCGCTATCCGTGGACCCCGCGTCCGCGCGTTGTCGTCTGCGTTCCTTCCGGCGTCACGTCGGTCGAGAAGCGAGCTGTCTTTGAGGCCACGATCCAGGCCGGTGCCCGCCAGGCCTATCTGATCGAAGAGCCTATGGCCGCCGCTATCGGCGCCGACCTGCCCGTCGAGGAACCCACCGGCTCCATGGTCATCGACATCGGTGGCGGTACCACCGAGGTCGCTGTTATCGCTATGGGCGGCATCGTCGTCTCGCAGTCCATCCGTATTGCCGGTGACGAGTTCGACCAGGCCATCCTCACGCACGTTCGTGATGCCTACAACTTGGCCATCGGCGAGCGTACGGCAGAGGACATCAAGATCAAGGTCGGCTCCGCCGTGCCGCTCAAGGACGAGCTCGACGTCGAGGTCAACGGCCGCGACGTGATCACGGGTCTGCCCAAGACCGTGCGCATCGAGAGCGAGGAGATTCGTCGCGCGCTCAACAAGCCGCTCGACGAGATGGCCAAGGCCGTCAAGGACGCACTCGACGCTACGCCTCCCGATCTTGCCTCGGACCTTATGTACTACGGCATTTTGCTGACCGGTGGCGGTGCGCTGCTGCGCGGTCTCGACGTGCGCCTGCGCGATGAGACCGGTGTTTCGGTCAACGTCAGCCCCACGGCGCTCGATAATGTCGTTAACGGCTGCGCCCGCGTGCTCGAGGCCAATGCGTTTGATGGCGGCTTCGTCCAGACCAATGCTTAATTTCCAAAAGGTGGATTCCATTTGGCACGATCTTCGGGTTTCTCCACAAATCTGAATACCAAGCGACAATCAACGGGTATGCGCCCGTTGATTGTTTTCAGCCTGATTTCGGTGTTGCTGCTCACGTTTTACATCCGCGAGGGCGAGGCAGGGCCGATTCATGCCGTGCGTTCGGGCGTAACGACGATTACCTCGCCGGTGCGCTTTGTGGGTTCGGCTGTGGCGGCTCCTTTCAATGCGATCGGCAACGTGTTCTCTAACCTTACGGCGTCGCAGGACACGCTCGACGAGCTCAAGAAGCAAAATGAGGAGCTGACCTCTAAGGTCGCCGAGCTTTCTGAGGCTCAAAAGACCGCTGAGCGTCTGGAGGGGCTGGTCGGCCTGCAGTCGACCTACAACCTCAAATCGACCGCAGCTCGTATCGTTGGTGCCTCGGGCGATGCCTGGACCTCGACCGTCACGATTGATAAGGGTTCTGCCGACGGGCTTACCATCAACATGCCTGTGACGAGTTCGGCCGGTGTTATCGGCCAGATCATCGAAGTCTCGGCCAAAACGTCCACCGTGCGCCTGATTGGCGACGAGAACTCCGGCGTATCCGCCATGGTGCAGGACACGCGCGCCCAGGGCATGCTGCAGGGTCAGGCTGACGGCACGCTGCGTCTTGAGTACGTGAGCGTCGACTCCGATGTTAAGGTTGGCGACATCATCGTGACCTCGGGCATCGGTGGCGTGTTCCCCAAGGGTCTACCGCTCGGCACCGTCTCGTCGGTTGAGAAATCGGCAAACGACGTGTACTACACCATTGTGGTGCGCGCTCAGACCACGGCCGAGAACAACGAGGAAGTGCTGGTCATCACCTCGCTGACCGACGAACAATCGGCCTCGGATGAGGACGTGAGTACGGCCAACAGCACGCCGCAGGGAACGTCGCGCGACGCTGCGACCAAGACGAAGGACGAGAGCTCGGATGACAGTTCCGACACGTCCGAGACGACCGATTCTGGCTCGAGCGAATAGGGGGCATGTCCATGGATCTACACGAGCAGGGGATGAGCCCCCGTACGTTTGTGATCGCCGCCATCGTGTGCGTGCTGCTGCAGGCAGGCCTGGCACCGCAGATCTCCATTGCGGGCGGTCGCGTCAACTTCATGATTATCCTGGTGTGCCTAAGCGTGTTCTCGGGCGACCCGACCCGTGCCGTCGTGTGCGGTTTTTGCAGCGGCTTGTTTTATGACCTGTCTCTTATACACATCTGACG